>NZ_JASJXG010000045.1:0-39898 GCF_035018765.1 Variovorax sp. RTB1 | reverse complement strand
GTGTCCGCCACCGCGACGCCAGCGGCCGAAACCGTCGCACTTGCGCAGGCGGCAGCGGCCAGCATTCCGGGCGAAGGTGCGTCTCCGTGGCGTCGCATCGAGCGTCCCGGCGACGCGTCGACCCCATCGGCGGGCGCAGGCTCGTTAGGTTTCGACGCCACAGGCAGCGCCGCATCGTCATCGACTGCGCCGACCGACGCCGCAGCGGCCGCCGCCAACGCAGGCGCTGGCAGCACCGAATTCATGGAGCGCATGGTCGATCAGGTGAGTTGGTGGATGGCACACCGCAGCCAGGGCGCCGAACTCAAGCTCGATCTGCCCGGCGGCCAGCCGGTCTCGGTCAGCGTGCAGGTTCAGGGCAACGAGGCGCAGGTCGCGTTTCGCAGCGACCATCCCGAGGCACGGCAGTGGCTGAACGCCGCGATGCCGCAGTTGAAGGAGATGCTGGGCAACGAGGGGTTGATGCTGTCGGGCTCGTCGGTCGGCCAGTCGGGAAGCGGCGCCGAGCAGGAAGCTGCGCGCGATGCGCAGCGGGCCTGGCGCGCAGAAAGCGGCAGCAGCGGCGCCGCGACTTCGACCATCGACACCGCGATGACGACAGCCCCGCGGCCTCGCACGGTGAGCGAACGCGCACTCGATCTCTACGTCTAGCCTGCTCTGCCCTCTACGGGCAGCGGGCCGGGGCAAGCGCCCATAAAGCGCGGCTTTCCCCCCTTTTTTCCGGGCTTGGCGCGAGGGGGTCGCGCCGAATAATCGGTTCCAAGCAGACCCTGCTGCGCGTGGCGCGATGGGTCGTTCTGCCGACGAACCGAAGGAAATCCCGTGTCCGCCCCTGCCGCCACCGCTGCCGCCATACCGGCCCCCGATGCGCCCAAGCGCAAGGGAAAGTCGATGCTGCTCATCATCGTGGCGGCGCTCGTGCTGGCGGGCGGCGGTGCCGGTGGCTGGTTCTACATGAGCAAGAAGAACCACGCGGCCACCGACGAAGAGCCGGCTGCGCACGCGCCCGAGCACGCCGCGGCGCCGACCTACCTCGCGCTGGAAAACATGGTGGTCAACCTGGCCGACCCGGGGGGCGAACGCTTTGCGCAGATCGGCGTGACGCTCGACCTCGAGAACGAAAAGGTCGGCGACAAGATCAAGAGCTACCTGCCGGCGATTCGCAGCAGCGTGCTGATGCTGGTGTCGCAGCGCACCTCGGAAGAACTGTTGAAGCGCGATGGCAAGGAAAAGCTCGCCACCGACATCGTGGCCGAGGTGTCCCGCACGCTGGGCTATGAAGTCGAAGCGCCGGTCAAGAAGTCCAAGGTGGTGGCCGAGTCCGATGACGACGAAGCGCCGGTCAAGGCGAAGAAAAAGCGCAAGGCCGAGCCAAGCCCTATCAAGGGCGTGCTGTTTTCCAGCTTCATCGTCCAGTAACGGCCGATCTCGCTGCCAACAACTCGCTTCGACTGCACACGCCTCCCGATGGACAACATTTTCGACACTGCGACCGATGCTGCGAAAGACGCGGCAGATGCAGCGCCCGACGATGCCGTAGAGCGCATGGCCGATGCCATCGTCCGCGAATACGACATGGCAGCGCAGGAGCGCATGGTGCGCCGGCCGATGCCGACGCTGGACATCGTCAACGAGCGCATGCAACGCTACCTGCGCGCCGGCATCTTTCAGTTTGCGCGGCGCAGCCCGGAGATCACGGTCGAGCCGACTGTGGTGCAACGCTTCTCCGAGTTTCTCGAAGTGCTGCCGGCCCCGGTGCACTTCAGCGTGGTGGCATTGCGCCCGTTGCGTGGAAGCGGATTGGTCGTCTGCGAATCCACCTTGATCTCTGCGTTGGTCGATGCGTTGTACGGCGGCGCCGGCACGTTGCAGGCACCGTTCGAAGGCCGCGATTTTTCGCCGACCGAACAGCGTGTGATCCAGCGACTGCTCACCTTGGTGTGCACCGAATACGCCAAGGCCTGGAAGGGCGTCTATCCGCTCGAGCTCGAATTTCAGCGCTCGGAAACGCATCCGCGCTTCGTCAATGTCGCGGCACCGGCCGACCTGGTGCTGGTGACCACGCTGCAGATCACCTTCGGCGAACTGAAGGGCGCGATTCGCATCTGCAAACCGTGGGCGGTGCTCGACCCGGTGCGCGACATGCTCTACGGCGCGCAGCAGGCCGACGCCATCGCAGAAGACCGACGCTGGGTCACGCAGCTGACGCGCGAGATCCAGGCGGCGGAGGTCACGCTCACGGCCGAACTGGCCCAACCCGAACTCACCGTGGGCCAGTTGCTCGCGATGAAGCCCGGTGATTTCATTCCGCTCGAACGCGCCTCGCGCATCGTCGCAGCGGTCGACGGCACCCCTGTTTTCGCCTGCCATTACGGCACCCACAACGCGCGCTACGCCTTGCGCATCGACGAATGTGTGCGAAGCGACAGCGCGCACTGGCTCGGAGGCTCCCATGTCCATTGAAGAACAGACCATCTCTCCATCCGCTTCCGGTGCCGACTGGGCCGAAGCACTCGAGGCCCGTCCCGAAGGCATGAGCAGCGCCGCGAGCGGTGCGCCGCTCAACGACATCCAGCGTGTGCTCGACATCCCGGTGCAGTTGTCGGTCGAGCTCGGCCGCAAGAAAGTGCCGATCAAGCAGGTGCTGCAGCTGGCGCAAGGCTCCATCGTCGAGCTCGATGCCATGGCCGGCGATCCGATGGACGTCCTGGTCAACGGCTACCTGGTCGCACAAGGCGAAGTGGTGGTGGTCAACAACAAGTTCGGGATCCGGCTGACCGATGTGGTGACGCCGGCCGAACGGCTGCGTCGCGTGCACCGCGGCTGACCATATGGCGCAGAGTCTTTTCACCGTCGTGCTGTTCCTGGCACTGCTCGCCTGCGCGCCCTACCTGCTGCGTCGTCTGCAGGCGCGGCGGCTCGGCGCTTCCGGCATGGTCGATGGCGAGGCGTCGAAGCTGCTGTCGACTGTCGTGGTCGGTCCGCAGCAACGCGTGGTCACGCTCGAAGTCGGACCGCAGGGCGCACGCACCTGGCTCGTACTGGGCGTGACGGGGCAGTCGATCAATTGCCTGCATGTGCTGCCGGCCAATCCGGTTCACGCAACCCAGGACGCCATCGATGTCTGACGCCCGGAGCAAGCGTCGCCATGCATGGGTCGGCGCGCTGGTCGCACTCGGCCTGAGTGCCGTTGCGCCTTCGGTCTTTGCGCAAGCGACGGGGCAGGGCGGTCAGTTGCCGCTGGTCATCGGCACGGGTGCCGGTGGCACGAGTTACTCGGTGCCGGTGCAGACGCTGCTGTTCTTCACCGCTCTCTCTTTCCTGCCCGCCATCCTGCTGATGATGACCGGCTTCACGCGCATCGTGATCGTGCTGTCGCTCCTGCGGCAGGCGCTCGGCACGCAGTCGGCACCGCCCAACCAGGTGGTGGTCGGGCTCTCGCTCTTTTTGACTTTCTTCGTGATGGGTCCGACCATCGACCGGGTCTACAGCGAAGCCTATGTGCCGTACACCAACAACACGCTGCAGTTCGAGGCGGCCCTCGGCAAGGCAGAAGCGCCGATGCGTGAGTTCATGCTCAAGCAGACGCGGCAGTCGGACTTCGCGCTGTTCGCGCGGCTTGCCAAGTTGCCCGCCGACGTGACTGCCGAGACTGCGCCGATCCGCGTGCTGATTCCGGCCTTCGCCACGAGCGAGTTGAAGTCGGCCTTCCAGATCGGCTTCATGATCTTCATTCCTTTTCTGGTCATCGACATCGTGGTTTCGAGCATCCTGATGTCGCTCGGCATGATGATGTTGTCGCCGGTGCTCGTCGCCTTGCCGTTCAAGCTCATGCTGTTCGTGCTGGCCGATGGATGGAACCTGCTGATCGGTTCGCTGGCCGCCAGCTTCGTGCAGTAGCGAAGATAGAGGCAGAGCCCACATGAACGCACAAACCGCATTGACCATCGGCCAGGAAGCACTGGTCCTGCTGCTCACCGTCTCGCTGCCGGTGCTGCTGGCGGTGCTGGCCGTCGGTTTGCTGGTCAGCATCTTCCAGGCGATCACGCAGATCCATGAAGCCACGCTGGCTTTCGTGCCCAAGCTGATCGCCGCCGTCGCCGTGTTCGCCATCGCCGGACCGTGGATGCTCAACACGCTGGTCGACTACATCCGCCGCACGATCGAATCTATTCCGCAGATGGTCTTGTAGGGTGCTGACCTTCACCGAAGCCCAGCTCATGGGCTGGATCACGCCGGTGCTCTGGCCCTTCTTGCGCGTGCTCGGGCTCTTCACTACCGCGCCGCTCTTCTCTACGCGCGCCATTCCCATTCGCGCGCGCATCGGCCTCGCCTTCCTGATCGCGCTGTGCGCGCAGCCCACGTTGCAAGGCCAGCCGATGGTGGCGCTCGACAGCGTCGCGATGCTCGGCACGCTGATCCAGCAGGTCGGCATCGGCATGGCGATCGGTTTTACCGTGCGGCTGGTGTTCACTGCGGTCGAATTGGCGGGCGAGTTGGTCGGCCTGCAGATGGGCCTGAACTTCGCGTCGTTCTTCAATCCGATGAGCAACGCGCAGACCAGTGCGGTGTCGAGCTTCCTCGGCAACATCGCCACGCTTCTTTTCATCGCAATCAACGGCCATCTCACCATCGTCATGGCGGTGATGAAGAGCTTCGACGCCTTCCCGATCGGCGGCAGTTTCATGCAGGCGATGGGCCGCATGCGCATTCACGAACTGGGCACCGAGCTGTTCGCGAGCGCGCTGTGGATCGCGCTGCCGATGATCGGCCTGCTGCTCTTCACCAACCTCGTGCTCGGCGTCATTTCACGCGTCGCGCCGCAGATGAACATCTACGCGATCGGCTTCCCGGTGACCTTGGTCGCCGGACTGGTCGGCATCACCTTGACGCTGCCGATGATGGAGCAGCCGTTGCTGATGCTGATGGAGCAGATGATGGCGCGGATGTAGGGCGCGCCCCGAGGCCATTCTTTTGTATCTCATGTGATACAGTTTGAGCTTGATCGAAGTTCGCCAAACACCTGAATACGAAAAGTGGTTTGCGTCGCTGAAAGATCGAACGTCACGTGCTCGGGTAGACATCCGAATTCGACGCCTGTCGCTCGGAAACCTGGGATCTGTCGAACCTGTTGGAGAAGGTGTTTCAGAGCTGAAGATCGACTATGGCCCGGGCTACAGGGTCTACTTCGTGCAGCATCGGGGTCACTATGTCTTGCTGCTGGTTGGCGGTGACAAGTCCACGCAAGCACGTGACATCAAGAAAGCCAAGCAACTGGCGCGTCATTACGCGGAGCAAATATGACCAAGACGACTCGTATATGGGATCCCGCCGAACATCTTCAAACCGATGAAGACATGGCGGCCTATCTTGAAGCGGCGCTCGAAGAAGGCGATGCATCGCTCGTCGCCGCAGCGTTGGGCGACATCGCGCGTTCCAAAGGCATGTCACAGCTCGCTCGCGAAACTGGCCTCGGGAGAGAGAGTCTGTATAAGGCGCTCTCGCCTTCTGGAAATCCCGAGTTCGCGACCATTCTTCGCGTCGTCGGAGCCCTTGGTATCCGGCTGCATGCAGTACCGGTTGGGGCCAAGCCGGTCGCCTAAATCAAATTGTTCCGAATCGCATAAACCGTCAGCGCCGCATTCGTCGGCAACCCGAGTTTTTCCATCACCCGCGTGCGGTACACGCTCACCGTCTTGGGGCTCAACATCAGCTCTTCCGCAATGTCCGAAAGACGCTGGCCCGATGCGATCTTGATGAGGGTCTGCAGCTCGCGTTCCGACAGCGCGGCATGCGCCGCTTCCAGCGCCGGCCGAGCCACCGAGTCGGCCAGCATCTGCGCGACTTCAGCGGTGACGTACTTGCGGCCTTGCGCGACAGTGCGGGTCGCCGAGATCAACTCGTCGGGGTCGCCGGCCTTGCTCACGTAGCCCTTCGCGCCAGCGCGCAGACAGCGGATCGCGTACTGGTCGGCCGGGAACATCGACACCACCAGCACCTTGATGGGCGAGTCGGTTTCGGTCAGGCCGGTCAGCACTTCGAGCCCCCCGCGGCCGGGCATGCTGAGATCGAGCAATAGCACGTCGCACACCGTGGATCGCAGAAGCTCGCGCAGTTCGGCATAGCCGCCCGCCTCGCCCGTCACCTTGATATCGACCGCTTCCGATAGCGTGTCCCTGATACCCCTGCGCACGACGGCATGGTCGTCGCACAACACCACGTGGATCATGTTTCTGCCCGTTCCAGCGGCACCGACAAAATGATCGATGTGCCGATGCCGCCCTGGTTGCTGATGTCGAGCCAGCCGTCGACGGTGCGGGCGCGTTCGCCGAGGCCTTTGAGTCCGAAGGTCTTGGGCTTGTCGAGTTCGGCACGCGTCAGTCCGCGGCCGTTGTCGGTGACTTCGAGGGTAAGCACGTTCTCGCCGTCCGACAAATCGATATGCACTTCGCTGCATTCCGCATGCTTGGCGATGTTGGTCAGCGCCTCTTGCGCGGTGCGGTAGGCCACCAGCTTGACGGCATCGGACGCATCGATGGTTTCGTGCGTCGCGGTGAAGGATGTCTTCACGCCGGTGCGCCGCTCGAAGGCAGTGGCGAGCCAGTCCACCGCCGCCACGATGCCCTGGTCGAGGATGGGCGGCCGCAGGTCTTGGACGATGCGCTGGCTGGCGTCGATGGCGTGCTGCAGCGTTTCGATCGCGCCGTTCACATGCTCGACGATCGCCGAATCTTTGGCGCGGCGACCGATCCACGCCAGGTCGAACTTGACTGCCGCCAGCGACCCGCCGATATCGTCGTGCACTTCGCGCGCGATCGACTGCCTCTCTTCTTCCAGGCAAGCCTGCAGGTATTCGTTGAGTTCGGACGAGCGCCGCATCGAGCCTGCCAGCTCGGCATGCGAATCTTCCTTGACGGTGCGCATCTGATTGGCGCCGAGCGCCCGCACGATGGCGCGGGGCAAGTCGGGCAGCGCGCTCTTGCGGACGAAGTCGCTGACGCCGCGGCGAATGGCGTCGATGGCATCGCACTCGCTGGCCGAATTTGACAGCACGATGAAGGGTGGCTGCACACCCGATGATCCGAGCACGATGTCCCAGGCGTCCATGGCAGTGAAGCCATTCGCGTAATAAGCAGCGACGATGACATCGCAAACCTGCCGCTCCAGCCGATCGCTCAACTCGGCCAGCGTTTCGACGCGCTCGATGGCGTAGTCGGAACCGTTCAGTTCCAGAGCCGCTCGGGCCTTCGCATGGTCGGCCGCAGACGGCTCGATGTGGAGGATTCGCAGCCGGCGCGGAGGTTGGGCGGGTAACATTTGTGACGAATGATAGTCAGCCTGCGTCGCGTATACCGAGGCAGGCTGACTATCGTTCGCAGATGGCCCCGCGCGGGGGGCCATCTGTTGTTTTACAGAACGGGTGCGATCAGCCTGGGATCAGAACCTTGTTGACCACGTGGATCACGCCGTTTGACTGGTACACGTTGGCGATCGTCACCATCGCGGTGCCGCCCTTGGCGTCGGTGATCAGCACGTTGCCGCCGCTCGTCGTCGCGGTCAGCGTGCCGCCGCTGGCGGTCTTGAGCGTTGCCTTGCCACCACCGGCGGTGATTGCGCTCATCAAGGCTGCTGCATCCATCTTGCCGGGCACCACGTGGTACGTCAGCACCTTCGTCAATGTCGGCTTGTTCTCCGGCTTGAGCAGCGTGTCGACCGTGCCCGGCGGCAGCGCGGCGAAGGCTTCGTTGGTCGGTGCAAAGACGGTGAACGGGCCAGGGCTCTTCAGCGTATCGACCAAGCCTGCGGCCTTGACTGCAGCGACCAGCGTGGTGTGGTCCTTCGAGTTGACGGCGTTGTCGACGATGTCCTTGTTGGCGTACATCGGTGCGCCGCCGACCATCGGATTGGCCGCCATGCCGCTGCTGCCCGACATGCCACTACCGCTCATGCCCATACCGCCCGCGCAAGCGCTGAGCAAGACCGAAACGCCGACTGCAATCATGAGTTTTTTCATTGGAGGCTCCAGAAGAATTAGATGGTTTGAAAAAGCTCTGTGGAAACCGCCAACAGCTCGGAGGCGCCAGGCGCTTGGAGGTGATACGGAGATCGTGTCTCTTTGGATGTGTAGGACAAAACCCGATAGTCACGGGCATGAAAAAAGCGCCCGAAGGCGCTTTGCTCCGAGGGGCAAAAACCCGTATCAGGCTTCGCCCTTCACCTTCAAGCGCCACGCATGCAGCAGCGGTTCGGTGTACCCGCTCGGCTGCTCGATCCCCTTGAACACCAGGTCTTGCGCTGCCATGTACGCAGCCGAAGTCTTGAAGTGCCCGGCCATCGGCTGGTAGATCGAGTCGCCCGCGTTCTGCTTGTCGACCACCGCAGCCATGCGCTCGAAGGTCTCGTTCACTTGCGCCTTGGTCACGACGCCGTGCAGCAGCCAATTAGCGATGTGCTGGCTGCTGATGCGCAGCGTGGCGCGGTCTTCCATCAGGCCGACGTTGTGGATGTCGGGCACCTTGGAGCAGCCCACGCCCTGGTCGATCCAGCGCACCACGTAGCCGAGGATGCCCTGCACGTTGTTGTCAAGTTCCTGCTGCTTTTCTGCGGCGCTCCAGTCGGTCCTGGTGGCTGGCGTCGCGATCGGCACCTGCAGCAGCGCATTGAGGATGTTGTCGCGCTCGCCGTCGGCGTCGATCTTTTCCAGCTCCATCTGCACCGTCGTCACGCTGACCTGGTGGTAGTGCAGCGCGTGCAGCGTGGCCGCAGTGGGCGAGGGCACCCACGCCGTGTTGGCGCCGGCCTTGGGGTGCGCGATCTTCTGCTTGAGCATGTCGGCCATCAGGTCGGGCATGGCCCACATGCCCTTGCCGATCTGCGCCTTGCCACGCAGTCCGCACGAGAGGCCGACCAGCACGTTGTTCTTTTCGTAAGCGCCGATCCATGCGCTCGATTTCATGTCGCCCTTGCGGATCATGGCGCCGCCCTGCATGGCGGTGTGCATCTCGTCGCCGGTGCGGTCGAGGAAGCCGGTGTTGATGAAGGCGACGCGTGCGGCGGCCTCGGCGATGCAGGCCTTCAGATTGACGCTGGTGCGGCGCTCCTCGTCCATGATGCCGAGCTTGACGGTGTTGGCGGGCAGGCCCAGCAGCTGTTCGACGCGGCCGAACAGTTCGCTGGCGAAGGCCACTTCCGCCGGACCGTGCATCTTCGGCTTCACGATGTAGATGCTGCCAGTGCGCGAGTTGCCCTTTCGTTTCAGGTCGATGGTCGCGATGGTCGTCGTCACCACGGCATCGAGGATGCCTTCCGGGATTTCCTTCTTGCCGTCGTACAGCACGGCCGGGTTGGTCATCAGGTGGCCGACATTGCGCAGGAACATCAGCGAGCGGCCGTGCAGCTTCAGTGGCTTGCCGTCGGCGCCGGTGTATTCGCGGTCGGGGTTCAGGCCGCGCGTGAAGGTCTTGCCGCCCTTGGCGACTTCTTCGGTCAACGTGCCCTGCATGATGCCGAGCCAGTTCGAATACGCGACCACCTTGTCTGCGGCATCGACCACCGCCACCGAGTCTTCGAGGTCGAGGATGGTGGAAAGCGCAGCCTCCATCACCACATCGCTCACGCCGGCTGCATCGGTCTTGCCGATTGCCGTGGTCGGATCGATGACGATGTCGATGTGAATGCCGTTGTGCTTCAGCAGGATCGAGGTCGGTGCTTCTGGCGTGCCCCGGTAGCCGACGAAAATGGTCGGGTCCGCCAGCAAGGTGCTGCTGCTTTGCAGTGCGATGTGCAACTGGCCGCCCTGCACCGTGTAGCGGGTCGCCATCTTGTGCGAGCCGTTGTCGAGTGGCGCCGCCTGGTCGAGTGCTTCGCGTGCAAAGCCGATCACCTTGGCGCCGCGAACCGGGTTGTAGCGTGTCCCTTTTTCGGCCCCATCCGTTTCCGGGATCGCGTCCGTTCCGTAGAGCGCGTCGTACAGCGAACCCCAGCGCGCGTTGGCCGCGTTGAGCGCGTAACGTGCATTCAGGATGGGTACCACCAGTTGCGGGCCGGCCTGCAGTGCGAGCTCTGCATCGACGTGGGTCGTGGTCGCTTGCGTGTCCTTCGGTTGCGGCAGCAGATAGCCGATCTTTTCGAGGAAGGCGCGGTAGGCCGGCATGTCGGCGATCGGCCCGGGGTGCGCCTTGTGCCAGATGTCCAGTTCGGTCTGCAGGCGGTCGCGTTCGGCCAGCAGCGCGATGTTCTTCGGCGCCAGGTCGGCCACGATGGCATCGAAGCCTTTCCAGAACGTAGCGCTTTCGACACCGGCGGCTGGCAGCACCTTTTCATCGACGAAGCGGTAGAGCTCGGTGGCGACCTGGAGGCCGTGGGCGGTGGTGCGTTCAGTCATGGGGCTTGTCCGGAAAGTAGGGGGGTTGAGAGATGAGAGTCGAAGACGAAATCGGAATCAGAAGAAAGCCAGCACGTCGCGCAGGCTGCTGCCGGTGCGCTCGGGGGCCGGTCCGATGGCTTCATGGGGCAGGCTGAGCCGATTGATCCAGAGCGTGCGAAATCCATACCATGTGGCGGCCAGTGCGTCCCAGCCGTTGCTGCTGACGAAGACGATGTCGGCCGCTTCGCAGCCCGTCGCTAGCGGCCCGAGGGCGTAGGCATCGGGATGCGTCTTGAACTTGCGCACGGCATCGGTGCTGAGGACGTGATCGAACAGGCCGCTGAAGCCGCCGTTGTGCACCAGCGGCGCAAGCATCGAGGGGTCGCCGTTCGAGAGGATGCCGGTCACGACGCCGCGGGCGCGCAGCGCTTGCAGCACCTCCCGCGCTTCGGGATACGGGGTGAGGCTCAGGTATTGCGCCATCAGTGCCGCTTCGCGTTCGGCCGTCAGATCGAGCGCCAGACGCTGGCAGGCGTAGCGCAATCCGGCGCGCGTCAGTTCACTGAAGGGTTGGTAGTGCGCGCCATCGTTGCTCGTCGTCACGAGGCGCGAGTACTCGATCTGCTTGTCGCGCCACAGCACGCTGAGCACTTGTCCCTGACCGGGAAAGAAGCTTTCGGCCAGTGCGGCGACGCTGTGCACGTCGAACAACGTGCCATAGGCATCGAACAAAACTGCAGAGGGTGTGCGCATGTTCGTACTTTATTTGATACCGGGTCCCGCATTAAGACGCGAAATAGCGATTGATTGATGACTAAAAAATGCGCAATCAAAGCCGTCCGCTGAGATTTGCCGCCGCTTCGCGCACAGCTGGCACAAAGCCGGCGTCGTAGCGGTGCGTCGGCATGGTGAGGGTGACGGCCGCTGCCAGCGAGCCGTCGGCGTGGAAGACGGGCGCCGAGATCCCACCGAGTTCGGCGCTGCGGTCGCCGATCAGCGCGCAATAGCCCTGCGCTCGAATCGTCGCGTAGAGCTTGCGGTCCGTTCGCGAGAGGGACTCGCTCGCCTTCGTGCCGGCGTCGACGCCATCGGTACCGTACGCGATGAGCACCCGCGCGCCGGCACCCCGATCGGCAGGCAGCAGGTCGCCCGCGCGAACGTGGTCACGCACCGTGTGCGGCGAATCGACGCGGTAGAGGCACAGACGCGCCCAGCCGTCGCCGCTGCCCTGGCGCACGTGGTACGACGCGCTCTCACCGGTGGCGGCGACGAGCGACCGCAGCACCGGGAGCACCACATGATCGAGCGAGAACGACGCAGCGTAGAGACCGTGCAGCCGCGCCACCTCGGAGCCGAGTGCATAGCGGCCGTCGTCCAGTTTTCGGAGCAATGCTGCATGTTCGAGCGAGGCGAGCAAGCGCAGTGCAGTGCTTTTATAGAGTTGGGTGCGAGCCGCCAACTCGGCCAGCGTCAGCGCCACGTCGCCCGCCCGAAAGGCGGCGAGCAAGGTCAGCGCGCGGTCCACCGCCGCGGCGCCGCCGGGTGCAGCGTCGGTGTCGGCGACCGACTCGGTTTGGGCTTTTCGGGGCATGCTGCTCTCCTTCTGGACCTTCGACCCGCTTGACGATCTACGGTGCGGTCTGGTGTAATTCAATTTATTAGAACATCGTTCTGTCAGATAGAACAATAAGAATCTGCGCGAAGGCTTTCGACGCCACGACTTTCAGCGCTGCAGCCCTCAACGTAATCACGGCGGCGCGATCTGCTCCGGAGACGAATTTGGAAACCCCATCGAACCGCAAGCTGGACACGCACAGGCCAGGTGACGTGCTGATCAGCGAGGTCGGTCCGCGCGACGGCTTGCAGTCGGTCAAGGCCACCATGCCGACAGCAGACAAGCTGCGCTGGATCGACGCGCTCTACGCCGCCGGCCTGCGCGAGATCGAAGTCGCTTCATTCGTGCCGGCCCGGTTGCTGCCGCAGATGGCGGATGCCGTCGAGGTCGTGCGCCACGCGATCACATTGCCGGGCCTCACCGTCATGGCGCTGGTGCCCAACCGGCGCGGCGCGGAGGCCGCGTTGCGAGCCGGAGTGCACAAGCTGACGATGCCGGTGTCGGCCAGCCCGGCGCACTCCCTTGCCAATGTGCGCAAGACGCCGGCCGAGATGGTCGAAGAGGTGCGCGCCATCAGCGATTTGCGGCGAGAGATCGCGCCGCATGTGCTGCTCGAGGCCGGCATCTCCACGGCTTTCGGTTGCACGCTCCAGGGCCATGTGGCCGAAGACGACGTCATCCGGCTGGCGGTGCAATGCGTCGCCGCCGGTGCCGACGAGTCGGGCTTGTCGGACACCGTCGGCTACGCCAACCCGGCGCAGGTCCACCGGCTCTTCAAGCGGCTGCGTGCCGAGCTCGGCGCCAAGGCCGGCGCCGCGCACATGCACAACACGCGCGGCCTCGGCCTCGCCAATTGCCTGGCCGCTTACGAAGAGGGCGTGCGTACTTTCGATTCTTCTCTTGGCGGTCTGGGCGGGTGCCCGTATGCGCCCGGCGCGTCGGGCAACGTCGTGACCGAAGACCTCGTCTTCATGTTCGAAGCGATGGGCGTGCGCACCGGCATCGACCTCAACCAACTCATCGCCGCGCGCGTGCCGCTGACGGACGGTCTGCCCGGCGAGCCGCTGTACGGCATGACGCCGGAAGCGGGGTTGCCAAAAGGCTTTGCGCAACGGTTCGCGCAAGGTCTCGTGAACGAAGCCGAGCATGTCTGAAGCCACGATGTCCGACACGAAACAGCCACTGCCCTACGAAGGCATCCGCGTCGTCGAATTCACCCACATGGTGATGGGGCCGACCTGCGGCATGGTGCTCGGCGACCTGGGCGCCGAAGTCATCAAGGTCGAGCCTATCGAGGGCGACAACACGCGCCGCCTGCTGGGCTCCGGGGCAGGATTCTTCCCCAACTTCAACCGCAACAAGAAGAGCATCGCGCTCGACCTGAAGCAGCCCGCCGGCGTCGAGGCGGCGCTCCGTTTGATCGCGACGGCCGACATCGTCAGTGAGAACTTCAAGCCCGGCACCATGAAGAAGCTTGGCCTCGACTACGACACGTTGAAGAAGCTCAATCCGCGCCTGATCTACGTCAGCCACAAAGGCTTTTTGCCCGGCCCGTACGACCACCGCACCGCGCTCGACGAAGTGGTGCAGATGATGGGCGGCCTGGCCTACATGACGGGCCGCTCCGGCGACCCGCTGCGCGCCGGCACCAGCGTGAACGACATCATGGGCGGCATGTTCGGCGCCATCGGAGCGATGGCTGCATTGCGCCAACGCGAGCTCACCGGCGTCGGATGCGAAGTGCAATCGGCGCTGTTCGAGAACAACGTGTTTCTGGTCGGGCAGCACATGATGCAGTTCGCCGCGACGGGCAAGGCGGCCGACCCGATGCCGAGCCGCATATCGGCCTGGGGGGTGTATGACGTGTTCACCGTCAAAGACGGCGAGCAGATCTTTCTGGCCGCGGTCAGCGACAAGCAGTGGGCGATCTTCTGCAAGGCTTTCGGCCTCGAAGAAATGATGGTCGACCCGCGCCTCAAAACCAACAACGACCGGGTGATGGCGCGCGAATGGATGATGCCGATCCTCCGTACGCATCTGGCCGACCGCAGCGCCGCCGAGCTGAGCGCAGTGTTCGAGGCGAACGAGTTGCCCTTCGCGCCCATCACGCGGCCCGAGGCGCTGTTCGACGACCCGCACCTGAACGCCAACGGCGGCCTCGCGCCCATTCGAATGAACGACGGCAGCATGTCGAAGGCGCCGCTGCTGCCTTTCACCATGGGCGGCAAACGTGCCGGCATCCGGCTCCAACCACCGCTGCTGGGCGAACACACAGATGCGTTGCTGACCGAGGTCGGCTACAGCGACGAAGAGATCGCCGCCCTCAAAGACCGAAACATCGCGACCGGAAACTGACCTCACCCATGACATTCCCTTCACGGCGCTCACTGCTCGCCTGCGCATCCGCATCGGTTGTTCTCGCCTTGACCACCTTGCCTGCAGGGGCTGCTGGGACAGAAGCCGCATGGCCCGACAAACCGATTCGCTTCATCGTGCCGTACACGCCGGGCGGCGGCACCGACGTCGTGACGCGGCTGATCGCGCAGAAGGTGAGCGAAGACACGCACTGGACCTTCGTCATCGAGAACCGTCCCAGCGGCAACGGCGCCATCGGCATCGACGCCGTGGCCAAGGCCAAGCCCGACGGCTACACGATCGCCATGGGTCAGACCGCGAACCTGGCGATCAATCCGACGCTGTTTTCCAACTTGCCTTACAACGCCTTGAAAGACGTGGTGACGGTGGCGATCGTCGCGTCGCAGCCGGTCGTCATGGTCGTGCGCACAGACGCGCCGTACCAGTCGCTCGCAGACCTCGTGGCTGCCGCCAAGGCCAAGCCTGGCGACATCAAGCAGGCGCTGGCCGGCACCGGCACCCTCGGCCACATGGCCGGCGAGGTGCTGGCCAAGCGGGCCGGCTTCACAGTGCTGAGCGTCCCGTACAAGGGCGCCGCACCGGCGTTGACCGATCTGCTCGGCGGCCAGACCGACTACATGTTCGCGACGCCCGAAGGCGCGCTCGCGATGGTCAAGGGCGGCAAGCTGCGTGCGCTGGCTGTGACTTCCGCCAAACGCCTGCCGACGCTGCCCGATGTACCGACCGTCGGCGAAACCTACAAGGGCTTCGAGGCGGTCGACTGGAAGGCCATCGTCGCCCCGGCCGGGACACCGCCCGAACTGGTCAAAAAGCTCAACGTCGCCGTCGACAAGGCGCTTGGAAAGCCGGCCGCGATCGCCCAGCTTCTGGCTGTCGGCAGCACACCGGTCGGCGGCAGCGTCGAGAGCGCGGCCCAGTACGTCAAAGCCGAGTACGCGAAGTGGGGCGCAGTCGTGCGGGACGGTGGCCTCAAGCCAGATTGAATAATCAGGCGCCATGGACCGCCTGAAACAACTCGAATCCTTCGTCTCGATCGCCACGCGCGGCAGCCTCACGGCGGCGGCCAAGGCGGAGGGCGTGGCGCCGGCCATCATGGGCCGACGGCTCGACGCACTCGAGGAGCGGCTCGGCGTCAAGCTGCTGGTGCGCACCACGCGGCACCTCACGCTGACGCACGAGGGCAGCGCTTTTCTCGAAGACTGCCAGCGCCTGTTGATCGACATGGCCAACGCCGAAGCCAGCGTGAGCGCCGGCGGCGTCAAGGCCAGCGGCCACTTGCGCATGACCGCGCCGGCGGGCTTCGGGCGCCGACATGTCGCGCCGCTGGTGCCGCGCTTTCGCGAGCTGCATCCCGAGGTCACGATCTCGCTCAACCTGAGCGACCGCGTGGTGGATCTGGCGGGCGAGGGCTTCGACTGCGCAGTGCGCGTGGGCGACATGCCGGACTCGTCCTTGGTCAGCTTGCGGCTGGCCGACAACCGCCGTCGTTGCGTGGCCACGCCGGCTTTCATCCAGCGGCATGGTGCGCCACAGCACCCGAGCGAGCTGTCGCGCTTCGCCTGCCTCACGCTGTCGAGCGACGCCTCGCAAACCCGCGGCTGGGCCTTTCGCACACCCGATGCCGCCGGCAAGCTGGAGGTGATCCATTTCAAGCCGCATGGCCCGCTCGATTGTTCCGACGGGCAGGTGCTGCACGACTGGTGCCTGGCCGGACACGGCATCGCCTGGCGCAGCACTTGGGAGGTCGAGGCGGAGATCGATGCCGGCCTGCTGGTGCCGCTGCTCGACGAATACGCCGCGCCGGCCAATGGCATCTACGCGCTGTTTTCGCATGCGCGCCACCTGCCACTGCGGGTGCGGCTCTGGCTGGATTTTTTGAAGCAGCAGTACGGCAGGCCGGAATTTTGGGGAGAAGTTCGCTGAATGGGCGGCGAATCGAGGTCTTGTCTGGGGTTCGACAGCGCTCGCTGCACTGCACAATCCGGCCATGAAAATTTCAGTCGTCACGATTTCCTTCAACCAGGGCGAGTACCTGCGCGCCTGCATCGACTCGGTGCTGAACCAGAACTACCCCGACCTCGAATACATCGTGGTCGACCCCGGCAGCAAGGACGACAGCCGCGCCATCATCGATTCGTACGGCGACAGGATCATCCGCGTCTATGAAAAAGACGATGGCCCGTCGGATGGTTTGAACAAGGGCTTCGCCCATGCCACTGGCGAAGTGCTCGCCTTCATCAATGCCGACGACGAACTGCTGCCCAATTCACTTCAGCGCATGGCCGATGAATTCAAGCGCCAGCCCGACGCCGATCTGGTGATGGGTTGTGGCTATTTCTCCGACGAAAAAGGCAAGCGCGGCAAGCGCATCCTGCCGTCGCGCCTGACGCCCTGGCTTTACGTCAACGGTGGCGTCACGCTGTTCCAGCAGGGCACCTTTTTCCGCCAGGGCATCTTCCGCAAGATCGGCGGCTTCAAGAAGGCCAACCGCACTTCGTGGGATGCCGAACTCTTCCTGGACATGGCGCTGGCCGGCGCCAAGTTCGTTCGCATCGAAGACGACATCGCTCTGTTTCGCATGTACCCCGGCTCCATCACCGGCAGCGGGCGACTGCAAAAGCTGTACGAAGCCGACAACCTGCGCATGTTCAAGGCGGTCATGGGGCGTGAACCGCGGCCGGCCGACCGACTGCTCAACAAGGTGGCGCGGGCGATGAAGTTCGCCGCCGATCCTGGCTACGCGTTGCGCCGGATGCGCTGAAGCGGTTGCAAAATAGACGCGGTGCCGTCTATTTTTAGAGAGCAATCGATGACCCTCGAAGCCATCCTCGCGTACCTGCATTTGCTGGCCATCCTGACGATGGTCGTCTTCATCGCCAGCGAAGCCGCGCTGTGCCGGGTGCAGTGGCTCAATGCGGCCGTGGTCGAGCGGCTGACCAGGGTCGACATGATCTACGGCATCGCGGCCATCGCGGTGCTGGCCACCGGCATCGCGCGAACCTGGTGGGGCGTGAAAGGCACGGCCTGGTACTGGACCAACCCGCTGCTGCACGTGAAGCTGGGGCTCTTCATCATCGTCGGCGTGCTGTCGATCTTTCCGACGCTGACCTTCTTTCGCTGGCGCAAAACGCTGCGCTCCACCGGCAAGCTGCCATTTGAAGGCGACATCAAGAAGACGCGGCGCCTGGTGATGATGCAAGCGCACCTGATCGCACTCATCCCGCTGGTCGCCGTGTTCCTCGCGCGCGGCTTCGGCAAATAAGCGCTGCATGGGACCGGTCGGCATCCAGCTTCTTTTTGCGGGCACGATTTTCAGCAGTGCCTTCCTGCTCTTCCTGGTTCAACCGCTCATCGCCAAGCAGATCCTGCCGTGGTTCGGTGGCTCAGCGGCCGTGTGGTCGATCTGCATGGTGTTCTTCCAGGTCGTGCTGCTGGCCGGCTACGCGTACTCCGACTGGGTTACGCGGCGCTTGGGCGTGAAAGCGCAGGCGCGATTGCACGTCGCACTGCTGCTCGTGAGCCTCGCGTTTTTGCCGATCGTCACCAGCGCGCGCTGGAAGCCCACCGGCTCCGAAGACCCGACGCTGTGGATCCTCGGCTTGCTGCTCGGCACCATCGGTCTGCCTTACTTTCTGCTCTCGACAACCGGGCCGCTGGTGCAGTCGTGGGTGGCGCGCACGCCTTGGGGTGCGCAGGTCTATCGCTACTTTTCTCTGTCGAACCTGGCGTCGCTGGCGTCGCTGCTGGCGTACCCGGTGCTGATCGAGCCGTACAGTTCGCTGGTGCAGCAGGCGCATGGCTGGTCGTGGGGATTCGGTGCCTTTGCCGCGCTGTGTGCGGGCACGACGATCTATGTGTCGCGGCGCTGGGCGAGCGGTGCGCCGCATCTGGCGCCTGTCGCCACGGTTTCTGCGGCACCCGATGTGAAGCCGCGCACCGTCGACTACCTCCTGTGGCTCGCGCTGCCGGCCCTCGGCTCGTGGCTCTTGCTCGCGATCACCAACCACATCACGCAGAACGTGGCGGCGATCCCGTTCCTGTGGGTGCTTCCGCTGTCGGTCTACTTGTTGACCTTCGTGCTGTGCTTCGAAAGCGATCGCTGGTATCGGCGCGGCATTTTTTTACCCGGCGCGGCGGCGATGCTGCTGCTCTGCGCATTCGGCCTGCAAGACAGCGTCGGCTCCGACGTCAAGACCGCCTTGCCGATCTACGTCGCCGGGCTCTTCGTGCTGTGCATGTTCCTGCACGGCGAGATGGCGCGGATGCGGCCGGGGCCGAGCTATCTCACGCGCTTTTATCTGATGCTATCGCTGGGCGGCGCCATCGGTGGCGTGACGGTCGGTCTGCTCGCACCGCACGTGCTGCCAGCGTATTACGAACTCGGCATCGGGCTGGTGCTGACCGCGCTGCTCGGCGCGGTGCTGGCGGGCCGCGGGTCGGGCCAGCGCCGGTGGCTGGGCGGCGCTGGCGTCGCACTCGCCGCCTGCTGTGCATGGTTTCTATCGGTGCAGATTCGCGACGACACGACCGATGCGCGCGGCCTGCTGCGCAACTTCTACGGCACGCTGATCACGCTCGATACGCGCCGGGACGATCCGAACTACAACGTGCGGCAGATGTACCACGGCTCGGTCAAACACGGCGAGCAGTTCCTGGCCGCAGCGCGCCGACGTGAGCCGACCACGTACTACGGCGAATCGGCGGGCATCGGCCGCGCCATCGCGTCGGCGCCCGATGCGCCGCGCCGGGTCGGCCTCATCGGCCTGGGTGCCGGCACGCTCGCAACCTACGGGCGCACTGGCGACGCCTATCGCGTGTATGAAATCAACCCGCAGGTGTTCGAGCTGGCCGATGGCGAATTCAGCTTTCTGAAAGACAGCCCGGCGCGCATCGAGCGTGTGCTTGGCGATGCGCGGCTGGCGCTGGAGGGCGAGGCGCCGCAGAACTTCGATGTGCTCGCAGTGGACGCGTTCTCCGGCGATTCGGTGCCGATCCACCTGATCACCGTAGAGGCGATGGCGGTGTACGAGCGGCATCTGAAGCCCGACGGCGTCGTCGCCTTCCACGTGACCAATCGCTTCCTGGATCTGGCGCCGGTGGTGGCGCGCATCGCCGAGTCGCGTGGGCTGCACGCGGTGCTGGTGCATGACGAGCCGGAGAACGGTGCGCTGCGCAACACCGACTGGGTTCTTGTCGCTCGCGACGCGAAAACGCTGGCGCGTCCGGCGATCGGCCGTGCCGGCGCGGCGATCACGCTGAAGCCCGGCGTGAAACCCTGGAGCGACGACTTCAACAACCTGCTCGGTGTGTTGAAGTAAGCAGTCGCAAAAAAGCCCGCGTGCAGCGGGCTCTTGAGTGCGACGCTGAGGTCGCCTCAGCGCCGTCTCAGCCTTTGGCGTCGGCTTCGCACTTCTTCATGAAGCTGGTCTTGGCGGCACCGGCCAGCGCCTTGCCGTTCTTGTCCATGGCCTTCGTCGCGCATGCGGGCGCTGCCGAGGACATGGTGTCCTTCTCGCACTTCTTCACGAAGCTGGTCTTGGCGGCGCCGGCGAGGGGCTTGCCGTTCTTGTCCATGGCCTTCGTTTCGCAGGCGCTCTGGGCGTGGGCTGCACCGAAAGAGAGACACGCGCCGAGGGCGATCAGGGAAAGGAGCTTTTTCATGGTGTGGATGTCCTGGAGGTTGAGTGACGACAGCAGCCCCGACCGGGGCCAATGATGCTAACGGGGCAAGGTGCCTGCAGGATGACGCAAGAAAGGAGCCCGCTGTTACGCCCGGTAAAATTGGCCGATGCTATTGGTCAAACAGGAGTTGCTCGCGGCGCTCGCGAACACACTCGATACTTTCTCGCCCGGCGCTGGCGCCAAAGCCGCGTTCGAGTCGCCCAAGGTGGCGGCGCACGGCGACTTCGCCAGCACGGCCGCGATGCAACTCGCCAAGCCGCTCGGGCGCAAGCCTCGCGATCTGGCCGAGGAGGTGAGCGCGGCGCTGCTCGCCACGCAATCCTTCCAGCAATGGGTGCAGTCGATCGAAATCGCCGGCCCGGGCTTTCTCAACATCCGCCTGAAGACCGCTGCCAAGCAGCAGATCGTGCGCGAGGTGCTCGATGCGGGCGCCACCTTCGGCCAGCGAGCCCCCACCGGCGAGAAAGTGCTGGTCGAGTTCGTCTCCGCCAACCCGACCGGTCCGCTGCACGTCGGTCATGGCCGCCAAGCCGCGCTGGGCGATGCCATCTGCAACCTGCGCGCCTCACAGGGCGATGCCGTGTTCCGCGAGTTCTATTACAACGACGCCGGCGTGCAGATCCAGACGCTCGCCAGCAGCGTGCAGATGCGCGCCAAGGGCCTGAAGCCTGGCGACGCCGACTGGCCGAGCGGTGAAAAGGCCGCCGCCTACAACGGCGAATACATTGCGGACATCGCTTACGACTTCAGGGCGAAAAAGACCGTCAAGTCGGACGACCGGGAGTTCACCGCCAGCGGCGACATCGCCGATATCGACTCGATCCGCGAGTTCGCCGTGGCCTATCTGCGGCACGAGCAAGACCTCGACCTGCAGGCGTTCCGGGTGCGCTTCGACAACTACTACCTGGAGTCGAGCCTGTACACCAGCGGCCGTGTCGAGTCGACCGTGCAAAAGCTGGTCGCCGCCGGCAAGACCTACGAAGAAGACGGCGCGCTCTGGCTGAAGTCCACCGACTACGGCGACGACAAGGACCGCGTCATGAAAAAGCGCGACGGTACGTACACGTACTTCGTGCCCGACGTGGCCTACCACTTGGCCAAATGGGAGCGCGGCTTCCACACCGTCGTGAATATCCAGGGCACCGATCACCACGGCACGATCGCACGGGTTCGCGCCGGCCTGCAGGGCGTTGGTGAAGGCATCCCGCCGAGCTACCCCGACTACGTGCTGCACACCATGGTGCGTGTCATCAAGGACGGCGAAGAGGTCAAGATCAGCAAGCGCGCCGGCAGCTATGTGACGTTGCGCGATCTGATCGAGTGGACCAGCACCGACGCCGTTCGCTTCTTCCTGCTGAGCCGCAAGCCGGATACGGAGTACACCTTCGATGTCGACCTGGCCGTGGCCAAGAACAACGACAACCCGGTGTACTACGTGCAGTACGCCCATGCGCGCATCTGCTCGGTGCTGACTTCATGGGGTGGTGACGAGGCCTCGCTGAAGACGGTCGACGTGTCACCGCTCGACAGCCCGGCGGCCCAGGCCCTGATGCTGCTGCTCGCCAAGTACCCCGACATGCTGAGCGCCGCTGCCAAGGATTTCGCGCCGCACGACGTCACTTTCTACCTGCGCGAACTGGCCGCGAGCTACCACAGCTACTACGACGCCGAGCGCATTCTGGTCGACGACGAAGCCGTCAAGAAAGCCCGTTTGGCGCTGGTCGCCGCCACTGCGCAGGTGCTGCACAATGGCCTCGCAATTCTTGGCGTCAGTGCGCCACGCAAGATGTGATTCCGAACCTCAAAATGAAATCAAGTACACGCTCAGTTCAGCGCGGCAACATCGTCATCGGGCTGATCATCGGCCTGGTGCTCGGGCTCGGCGTGGCGCTGGGCATCGCGGTCTACGTGACCAAGGTGCCGATCCCGTTCATGAGCAAGAACCAGCGCGGCGGTGCCGAGCAGGACGAAGCCGAAGCCCGCAAGAACCGCGACTGGGACCCGAACGGCCCACTCGCAGGCAAGGCCGGTGCCGTCAAGCCGCAGCCGCCTTCGGTGACCGCACCTGCGACCGTCGGCCCGCTCAATGCGCCTTCGACCGGCCCGGTTCCGGTAGTGGTCGCGCCCGGTGCGTCCACGACCCCGGCTGCGCCGCGCCCGCGCACAGCGCCGGTGCCGGCCGAAGCCAACGCACTGCCGCCGTCGAGCGATCCGTTGGGCGACTTGGCTCGCTCAAGATCCGGCAACAACCCGACCGCCGGCGGCACCATTGCCAGCGCGGCGCCTTCGACTGCTGCTGCCAACGCCAGTGGCGCAGACCCATTCCTCTACTTCGTGCAGGCCGGCGCCTTCCGCACCACCGACGACGCCGAAGCGCAGCGCGCCAAGTTGTCGCTGATGGGTGTCGAGGCCAAAGTCACCGAGCGCGAACAAGCCGGTCGCACCGTGTACCGCGTGCGCGCCGGCCCCTTCAACAAGAAGGACGATGCCGACCACTTGAAAGATCGCCTCGATGGCGGCGGCTTCGATTCCGCACTGGTGCGGGTGCAGCGCTGAGTGCGGTCCGCCGTGGAGCGTTGAGTTTTGGAACGTTGACTTTTCTTTACTCGCCGCGGCGTGACGCACTGCGTCTCTGCCGCGTTGAATCAACCGGGCGCGGAACTCCGCGCGGCACTTCTGGCTCTTTCAGCCGAACAGGAGCACCTCTTTGATGAAACACATGAACCGTCGTGACTTTTCTCTGGCCGCCACATCCCTCGGGTTGATGTCCGCCGCTTCTCTCTCGCATGCCCAGGTTCAGCCCAAGGCCGGCAAGGACTACATCGACTTGAGCCCCCGCGTCCCGGTCGATGCGCCGGCCGGCAAGGTGGAGGTCATCGAGTTCTTTTCTTACAACTGTCCGCATTGCAATGCGTTCGAGCCCGAGCTCGAAGCCTGGGTCAAAACGTTGCCGAAAGACGCCGCGTTCCGTCGCGTTCCCGTGCCGTTCGTCGGCAACGACGTCGAGCCTAAGCAGCGCCTGTATTACGCGCTCGATGCCATGGGCAAGCTCGACGAATACACGATGAAGGTCTTCAATGCGATCCACACCCAACGCCAGAACGTGAACGGCGACGCGGCCATCATTGCGTGGGCCGAAAAGAACGGCCTCGACAAAGTCAAGTTCACGGAGGCGTTCACCTCGTTCGGCGTAGTGAGCAAGGCCAAGCGGGCGACGCAAATCACCGAGCAGTACAAGGTGGCCGGTGTGCCTGCTCTTGGCGTGGCAGGGCGATTTTACGTCGACGGCGAGCTCGCCGGCAACATGACCAAGTCGCTGCAGGTCGCCAATTACCTGATCACCGAAGCGCGCAAAGGTTGAAGCTGTCACACGCGTTTTTTGAGAAGCCCGCTTCGGCGGGCTTTTTCGTCAAGGTCGTGTCAGTTGGCCGCATACAATGCGCAGCAAGTTTCGTGCCTCTATGACCCTGCGCTCAAAATCCCCCCTTCGCTCCTTTCGTTCTGCTTTCGCGATCACCTTTGGTGCATTGCTCGCCTTGGCACTCGGCACCGGCCTGCCGGCGCATGCCGAAAAGGCCGACCGACTGAAGCCGATGAACATCGAGTCGGACGCGCTGCGTTACGACGACCTGAAGCAAACCAGCGTTTTCACCGGCAAGGTGTTCGTCACCAAGGGCACGATCGTGATTCGCGGCGCCCGCATCGACGTGCGCCAGGACCCCGAGGGCTACCAATACGGCGTGGTCACGCCCGAGCCGGGCAAGCTGGCTTACTACAAGCAGAAACGCGACGCCCCGGGCGACGAGTGGACAGAGGGTGAAGCTGATCGCATCGAATACGACAGCCGCGCCGACAACGTCAAGTTCATCGGCCATGCCGTGATGCGGCGGCTGATCGGCACCAAGGTCAACGACGAAACCACCGGCCCGCTGATCGTCTACGACCAGAGCAACGACACCTTCACGGTCAACGGTTCTACCTTGCCGCCGGACGCCAGCGTCGCGGCCGGTGCTTCGGGTGGTCGCGTCAGGGCGGTGCTCACGCCGCGCGCTCCGGCGTCGGCAGCCGGTGGCGCCAAAGCGGCTCCGCCTGCGTCCGGTCCGGGCTCGGGTTCCAGTGCCGCGCCGGCCACGACGGTGCCCGCCACCCCCGCTGCAGGCTCCGGCCTGCGCCAGAGCACCACGCTCGGCGGAGAACCGCGCAAGTGATCGAAAACGCAGACACGATCGACGTCGGCAGCCGCCTCGAAGCGCGCGGCCTCAAAAAGACCTATGGCAGCCGAACGGTCGTCAAGGATGTGTCGCTCGGCGTGCAAAAGGGCGAGGTGGTCGGGCTGCTCGGCCCGAACGGCGCCGGAAAAACGACCTCGTTCTACATGATCGTCGGGCTGGTTCGCGCCGACGCGGGCGAGATCACCATCGACGGCGAGCCGATCGCGCACATGCCGATCCACAAGCGCGCGCGCATGGGTCTGAGCTACCTGCCGCAGGAGGCGTCGATTTTCCGCAAGCTCACGGTCGAAGAGAACGTGCGGGCCGTGCTCGAGCTGCAGCTAGACACCGACGAGTCCGGCAGGGCGGTCCCGATATCGAAGGCACGGATGGAAGAGCGGCTGAGCGAGCTGCTGAACGACCTGCGCGTCGAACATTTGCGCAACTCGCCGGCGTTGTCGCTGTCGGGCGGCGAGCGGCGGCGGGTCGAAATCGCCCGTGCGCTCGCCACGCAGCCGCGCTTCATCCTGCTGGATGAACCCTTCGCCGGCATCGACCCGATTGCCGTTATCGAAATCCAGCGAATCATCAGTTTTCTCAAAGAGCGCGGCATCGGCGTGCTGATCACCGACCACAACGTGCGTGAAACGCTGGGCATCTGCGATCACGCTTTCATCATCAGCGACGGGCAAGTGCTGGCACAGGGCACGCCTTCGGAGATCGTCGACAACGCCGAGGTACGACGCGTCTACCTCGGCGAACACTTCCGGATGTGAACTTGTTGCTCGCCCCCAGGTCGTCGCGCACTGCGTGTCGCTTCTTCCACCCCCTGACCGGGGGCAACACCAACAGCCCGGCAAAGCCGGTTCTGCGGTGTTTCTTGAACAGAGTGTGTCTGGCAGGCTGTCCGTGAAGCAAGGTCTTTCTCTTCGTGTCTCGCAGCATTTGGCGCTCACGCCACAGCTGCAGCAGTCGATCCGGCTTTTGCAGTTGTCCACGCTCGAGTTGAGCCAGGAAGTCGAGCAGATGCTCGACGACAACCCGTTCCTGGAGCGCACGGCCGAAGAAGCCGCACGCGAAGAGTTCGGCATCGACGTGTCCGACGCGCCAGCGCCGCGCGAAGAGCACGACAGCGACCGCCAGAGCGAGAGCGACGGCGAGTTCGCGCCCAGCGCGCTCGCGACCAGTGCCGACGGCGCCAGCACCGCGACCACCGCCAGCGAGACCGAAGCGCCGGCCGCCGAGATGTCCGACCAGGAGCCCGACTGGGGCGGCGACGGCACGGTCGAGATGACGCCGGACGATGGGGAATGGGGCGGCGAGGCGCCAGCCAGCAGCAACAACCTCGGCCCGAACGACGGCAGCGAGCGCACCGACGCCACCGAGCTCGCGCGCAGCCAGGAGTCGCTGCAATCCTTCCTGCACCGACAGGCACTGAGCCTGCGGCTGAACGAAAACGACCAGGCCGCACTGCGTTTTTTGATCGAATCGTTGAATGACGATGGCTATCTCGAAGACTCGTTGCCAGCGCTGGCATCGGGCCTCGCGGGCGATGACAACGACCAGTTCGACGGTCTCGTCCACCACTTCCAGGTGGCGCTCGGCCTGCTGCAAAGCCTGGAGCCGGTCGGCGTCGGCGCACGCGATCTCGGCGAATGCCTGGCAATCCAGCTGAAGGCGCTCGCCCATGAGAACGAGACGGCCGAAGAAAAGCAGATCCGCAAGACTGCGATCCTGATCTGCAAGCAGCCGATGGAGCTGCTCGCGCGGCGCGACTTCAAACGTCTGGCCACGCTCACACGCAGCAACGAAGAAGAAGTGCGCAGCGCGCTGCAGGCGATCGCCAAGCTGGAGCCCAAGCCGGGCCGCCGCTTCGTCGATGTCGAGCGCAACATCGTGGTGCCCGACGTGATCGTCACCCGCACCGGTCGTGGCGCAACGCTCAAGTTCCGCGTGATGCTCAACCCCGACGTGATGCCGCGTCTGCGCGTGCACGACATCTACGCCGGCGCGCTCAAGGCGCACAAGGGCGAGGGCAGCCAGGCGCTGTCGCAGCGGCTGCAGGAGGCGCGCTGGTTCATCAAGAACATCCAGCAACGCTTCGACACCATCCTGCGGGTGAGCAACGCCATCGTCGAGCGGCAGAAGAGCTTTTTCGTGCACGGAGAACTCGCCATGCGCCCGTTGGTGCTGCGTGAGATCGCCGACGAGCTGGGCTTGCACGAGTCGACCATCAGCCGCGTGACCACGGCCAAGTACATGTCGACGCCTTACGGCACGGTCGAGCTCAAGTACTTCTTCGGTTCGGCGCTCGGAACCGAAACCGGCGGCAATGCATCCAGCACGGCAGTGCGAGCGCTCATCAAGCAACTCGTGAGCGCCGAGAGCATCAAGAAGCCGCTGTCGGACAGCCAGATTTCCGACATGCTGAAAGAGCAGGGGATCGAATGTGCGCGGCGCACCGTCGCCAAGTACCGCGAAGCGCTGCGCATCGCACCGGCGAATCTGCGCAAGGCGCTGTAAGGCGTCGGTTTACCGCCGCGCCTGCAACAAAATCCCGCGCAGCTCCGCCGGCTGCACCGGCTTGCGCAACGCATGCCAGCCACGCTCGCGGGCCAGGTGCAGCGTCGCTTCATCGATATCGGCCGAGATCAGCGCGATCGTGAGCGACGGCTTTTGCAGTTGCAGGCGTCGCGCCAGGTCGATACCGTCGAGCTTGCCCGGCAAGCGGATATCGCACAGCGCGACGTCGATGGCCTGCAGGTCGGCGAGCGCCAGCGCCTCGGCCGCGCTCTCGTAGATGCGTGGCAGCGCCTGCCATTGGCGCAGCAGGGCCGCGAGGCTGTCGGCCACCACAGCGTTGTCTTCGACCACCAGCACCGCCAAGCCGGGCGCCAGCGGCATGGCGTCGAGCGCAGCGGTGCTGGTCGCCGCCGCGGTCGCGGCGCGTGCCGTGCGGTCGGGGTGCGCATCGCGAGGGGCCGATGGCAGCGTGAAGCCGAACACCGAGCCGCGTCCCGGCAGCGACCGCAGCGTGATCTGGACCCCCAGCCGCATCGCCAGGCGCCGCACGATGGCCAGCCCCAGCCCGTGCCCACGCTGTAGATTGCGCTCCACGTTCCCGACCTGCTCGAAGTCGCCGAACACCCGCTCCTGCGCTTCGCAAGCGATGCCGATGCCGCTGTCGCGCACCTCGATGCGCCAGCCGTCCGGCCGGCGCCGACAGGCCAGCAACACGCGGCCATTGGGTGCGAACTTGACAGCGTTGTCGACCAGATTGGCGACGATGCGGCGCAGCGCCACCGTGTCGGTCCACACGATGGCTTCGGCCGGGCAACGCACCCGCACCCGGCCGCTGCCTGCCTGCCGTGCGAACTCGTTCAGCAGCGGTGCGAGGGCGACCGCGGTCAACGTGAACGGGTCGGCAGCGGCCTCGATGCGACCGATTTCGAGCAGCTGGTTGGTCAAGCCTTCGAGCGCCTGCTGTGCCCGTGACAGCGCATCGACGGAGCCTTGCACCACGGCGGCGCTTTCGCCGGCGCGCAGTTGCTGCCGCAGCACTTCGGCCTGCAGGCCCATCGCCATCACCGGCTGCCGCAGGTCGTGGTTGGCGGCTGAAAAGAACCGGAGACGCTCGGCCTGCGCCTGTTCCGACGCGCGCAGGCCAGCCAGCGCCTGCACGCGCAGCGCGCTCTCGTTGTGGCGCAGGCTGATGTTTTCTTCGAGCTGGCGCGAGCGCTCCGACACCAGCTTCCACACCATCGCAAGCAGGCCGATGCCGAGGACCGCCGCCGTCACCATCACCGGCTGGCCGTAGGTGAGGCTCATCACGATCATCGGCACCAGCAGCAGCGAGATCGCCAGTTGCATCGCGGGCGTGTGATACGACACCGAGAACGCCGACGACAGCGTCATCGCCATGATGACGACGGCCAGCAGCAGTTGCACCACCGGGTCGGTCGGACTGAACAACAGTACGCCTGCCGCACCGTGCGCGGCCTCGTGTACTGCGATGCGAAAGGTGTGCAGGCGGAGCGCAGGCTGCAGGTTCTCGGGCGTCAGCGAGCTGGGCAGCACTTGCGGAAAAAAGCCGCGCCATGCGGTGCTGGCGGCGATCATGGTGATCCAGATAAGCGCGTGCGATACCGAATACTGCCAGGCGAAGAGGGCTGCAACGCCGCAGTCCAGCAGGAACTGCACGGCCAGCATCGGTCCGGTGGGCTGGGCGCTTAGGCGCAGCACTTCGCACTGCACTGCAAAGCGCACGGCCGGCGACGGAGCGGCCTGTGATGAGGGCGACGCGGGGGCGGACGGGGAACTCATGAGCACGGCCACTATAGTGGGCGGGTGAACGATCTCTCTCTCTTTTTGCCTTGCGCCGCCGGCGTCGAGGAACTCCTGGCGCAGGAAGTCCATGCGCTGACCGGCCGTGTCGGCCAAGACCTGCTGACACTGCGCGGCGGCGTGCGGGTCCGGGCCGAGTGGCGCGACGCCCTCAAGCTCAACCTGCACAGCCGCTTGGCGCAACGCGTGCTCATCGAATTGGCGCATGCGCCGTACCGCAGCGAGAACGATCTCTACGCCATTGCCAGTGGCGTGGCGTGGGAGATCTGGTTCACGCCGAAGCAGACTTTCAAGATCGAGACCACTGCGCAGCACAGCCCGCTGCAGAGCCTGAACTTCGCGACGCTGCGCATCAAGGACGCGATCGCCGACCGCTTTCGCGCCAAAGCCGGCGGCGTGCGGCCGAGCATCGAAACGCAGTGGCCCGACTGCCGCGTCTTCGCGCATCTGACTACCGACGACTGCACGCTCTACATCGACACCAGCGGCGAGCCGCTCTTCAAGCGCGGCTGGCGACAAGACACCGGAGATGCGCCGCTGAAGGAAACGCTGGCCGCGGCCATGCTGGCCGCCAGCGGCTGGTGGAACCCCGAAACGGGCGAGGTCGCAGCCCAACCCTTGTACGACCCCTGCTGCGGCAGCGGCACGATCGCCATCGAGGCGGCGCAGATCCAGTCGGGCATTCCGGCGGGCTGGTTGCGGTCGTTCGGCTTCGAGAAATTGCTGGCGTTTCAGCCGCACGTGTGGGCGGCGATCAAGGCTGCGGCCGAAGAGGCCGGCGCTTCGCACGAGCCGGGGCCGGCCAACATCTTCGGCTCCGACGTGGCGCACCGCATGGTCGATTTTGCCGAGCGCAATGCCGAGCGCGCTGGCGTGGCCGACCGCATCGAGTTCCGTGGCGGTGACGCGTTGCAGCGCATGCCGCCAGTTGACGTTGGCACCACTGGAGGCGTCATGGTCGTGAATCCTCCATATGGCGAGCGCATCGAAGTCGGTGGCATCGCAGGCGCGGACAGCGCAGCCAACACCGCGCGGTTCGGCGCACGCGAGTCGGCGCAGACCGAAGGCGGCGATGCCAGCGGCGACTTCTTCCCGCAGCTCGCCAGCCACTGGAAAAAGAACTACGCCGGCTGGACCGGCTGGGTGCTCACGCCCGACCTGCAGTTGCCCAAGCGCATGCGCCTCAAAGAGTCGCGCCGCGTGCCGATGTGGAACGGGCCGATCGAGTGCCGGCTGTTCAAGTTCGACATGGTCAAGGGCTCGGCGCGCACGCCGAAAGTGCCGGTGACCTGAGCCGCCTCGAGGCACCGGAACGCGTCAGGTGCCGATGCGTAAATCGTCCGTCGACACTGCTGTCACGAGCGGCCCGAAGCTGCTGATGTTGGTGAGGGTGTCGTTGTGGTGCCGGATGACTTGTTGCGGCGACAGGCCGGCATTGCCTTCGGTCGTGTGTGCGTCGGACACCAGCACCACCGGGTAGCCCAAGGCCAGCGCGCGCCGGATGGTCGTGTCGACGCAAAACTCGGTGTGCATGCCGCAAACGATGAGGTCTTCGACGTCGTGCGCCTTCAAGACAGCTTGCAGATCGGTCTTGTGGAACGAGTCCGCGGACGTCTTTCGAATGCGCAGGTCGGTCGGCGCTACGGTGAGTCCATCGGCCAGTTGCCAGGCGGGAGTGCCGTGTTCGAGGTAGCCCGAGCCGGACTCGTGCTGCACGAAGATCACGAAGGCGCCGGCGGCGCGCGCCTTGTCCGAAACCCGGTTGATCCGGTCGATGACTTGCGGCGATTCGAAGGGAGCATGCTCGCCCTCGCACAGGCCTTGTTGGACGTCGATCACGAGCAATGCGGTATTCATGAAAGGGATTGTCGGTCAGGTCTTTTGCAGCCGTGTGGCGGCGCCTAGACTTCCCCGATGATTTCGGCGCCCATCGTTCTCGACACCAACATCGTTCTCGACATCTTCGTGTTCAACGACGTGGCCGTGCAACCCTTGCGCGCCGAGCTAGAAGCCGGGGCACGAACCTGGATCGCGACGGAGGCCATGCGCGTCGAACTCGTGCGCGTGCTGGGCTATCCGAAGATCGTGCCGCGGCTTGCTTTTTATGAAATGAGTGCTGGCGACGTCATCGCCGCCTTCGACCGCCTCACGCGAACCGTGCCCCCGGCAGAAAAAGCAGGCCTGACCTGCAAGGACCCCGAGGACCAGATATTCATCGACCTGGCCGTCGCGCACGGTGCGATGCTGCTGAGCAAGGATGGCGCGGTGCGCGCCTTGCGCAAGCGGCTGGCGGCGCTGGGTGTCGAGATGGAACCCTGAGCGGGACGCCCAGCAGGCCTTGTCTCCTGGCTCACCCGAGCTTCATTGCAGTCATCCCCCCGATTGCATGCGCCGCGACCCTATTCCGCTTCGATCCCGGCCGCCTTCACGATGCTGCCCCACTTCTGCGATTCAGCGGCCTGGAACTTCGCCAACTCGTCGGGCGTGGTCGTGAAGACCTCGGTGCCGGTGGTCGCGTAAAAGCTGGTGCGTGCTGCGTCGCTCTTCGCGGCTTTGACCAGCAGCTCGTTCAGGCGCTTGACGACGGCGGGCGGCGTCGCGGCCGGTGCGTAGGCCGCGAACCAGTAACCCATCTGGTAGCCCTTGACGCCGGCTTCGGCAATCGTCGGGACATCGGGTGCGAGCGGCGAGCGTTGGGCGCTCGACATGCCCAATGCACGCAGCTTGCCGGCTTTGACTTGCGGCAGGCCCGTGGCGGTGTCGGTAATCATCATGTTGATCTGGTTGCCGAGCAGATCGGTCACCGCGAGCGTGTTGCTTTTGTAGGGCACATGCAGCAGCTTGATGCCGGCCATCTGCTGCAGCAACTCGCCCGCCATGCGGCTCGACGAACTGCCGCTGCCGAAGCTGTACTTGCCCGGATCTTTTTTTGCGAGAGCGATGAACTCGGCCACTGTCTTCGCAGGGAAATCGGGCGCGACGACCATGATCTGGCCGCCCTTGCCGAGCGCGGTGATAGGCGCGAAATCCTTCACCGGGTCGTACGGCAGTTTCTTGTACAGATGTTCGTTGGCCGCGTGCGTGGTGTTGGTGGTGATGAGCACGGTGTAGCCGTCGGCTGGAGCCTTGGCGACGTTCTGCGACGCGATGAAGCCGCTTGCGCCGGCCTTGTTGTCGATGACCACCGGCTGTTTCGTCTCGGCCGTGACGGCGTTGCCGAGCGCGCGGGCGATCTGGTCAGTCGCGGTGCCGGCCGCGAAGGGCACGACGAAGGTGATCGATTTTTCCGGGAAGGTCTGCGCCTGGGCCAGCATCGGCGCCAGCGAGAGTGCCAGCGTGGCGGCCACGGCAACGACCGCCATCGAAGCAAAGGAAGGGAGTGGACGGAACGATTTCAAGGGATGTCTCCTGATGTGGTGAGGATGAAAACTCGCGTCAGTCTTCGGATGGACCGGCGAGCAGATGGTGCAGGTGATCGGGCACGTCGACCGGCAGTGCGAGCAACAGAAACGACAGTGCCTTGCCGTGCGTGTCGAGGTTCAGCGCATCGTTGACGCCGCCGTCGAGCACGCCGTCGAGCACGAAGTTCATCGCGTGCAATTTGGGAAGCACGAAGCGTTGTACGCGGCTCGGCGCGCGATGGTGAAACTGCGCGGCCACCGCGTCCGATGTGACTTGCGCGACGAGCAAGTCGAACAGCTCGGGATGCCATGCGATGACGCTGATGTTGGAGCGGTCGCCCTTGTCGCCGGTGCGCCCGTGCGCCAGGCGATACAGCGGAAAAGCATGGGTGCCCATGACGGTCGTGTTCATGGCAAGTCCCCACCGCTGACGATCTCGAAGCGCACCGGCACCGCCTCGCGCGGCAGCAGGCAGGAGAGGGTGCTGAGGCGCGGCGTGAGCGTGGTGCGGACGCCGCCGCCGCCGGCCGGGCCGCAGGTGTAGAGGGCGGTCACTTCGCGGCCGAGCCGCTCGGCCTCGGCGCGATCGGCATGCGTGGCGGCGACGCGCAGGCGGACATCGCGGTGGCCGGCGTCGGGCAACTCGGCGAGCGCCCGGCCGGCGTCGTCGCCGAAGATGCTGAGCGAACCGATCAGGTCGACGCGCAAGCTAAGCCCGACCAATCGGCTGCGCAGCACATCGGCTGCCAAGCGTGCACGGGCCTCGGCGCGCGGGCCGGCGTACGAGATCTCGCCTTCGGCAAGCCAACCGCCTTCGTGGCACACGTTGACCTTGTAGTGCGTCGGACGCGCATGGCCGCGCACGCCCGACAGTCGCACGCGGTCGGCGCCCAGCAGTTCAACTTCCGCGTCGGCGATATCCGCCACCACGTCGGGGGTCAGATAGGCCGCCGGCTCGTGCACCTCGTACAGCAGTTGTTCCTTGACCGTCGCCTCGGTCACGAGGCCGCCGGAGTTGTCGGCCTTGCCGATGGTGCAGCGACCGTCGTTTTCGATTTCGGCAATCGGAAAGCCGACGTTCGCCAGGCCCGGAACATCCTTGAAGCCGGGGTCGGCGAAGTAGCCGCCGCACACCTGCGCGCCGCATTCGAGCAAGTGGCCGGCCATCGTCGCGCGGCCGAGCACGGTCCAGTCGTCGGCGCGCCAGCCGAAGTGCGACATCGCCGGGCCGACCGTGAGCGATGGGTCTGCCACGCGGCCGCAGACCACGATCTGCGCGCCGGCATCGAGTGCGGCCGCAATCGGTTCCGCGCCGATGTATGCGTTGGCGCTGACGATGCGCAAGCCGTCGAGCTGCGCGCCCAGTTGTTCTCGCAGCAGCGCGCGTTGTTCCGGCGAAGACAGATCGTCGCCCTCGACCACGGCAATGCACGGCGGGGGCTGCTGCAGCTCGACCGCCATGCGCGCGATGTGCCGTGCCGCCGCGCGCGGATTGGCCGCGCCGAAGTTGCTCACGATGCGGATGCCGTGCGCCAGGCAGCGCGCCAGCACGGGACGCAGCATGGCATCCAGCAGCGGCTCGTAGCCTGAATCCGGATCGGCACGGCGACGTAACTGCGCGAGCGCAAGCGTGCGTTCGGCCAGCGTTTCAAAGATCAGGAAGGCGCGTTGGCCGGCCGGTCCGCTGGCGAGCCGAGCGATCAGCGTGTCGACCACCGGGCCCGCAGCGTCGGTGCGATCGCCGGAAAAACCGGCGGCACAACCGACGAGCAATGGGGGTGGGCTGGGCGTGACAGGCAACGGCATGGTCCTAATGTAGGCACCGCAGCATCATCCGTAAAATCAAAAATCCGAATAAATTGATCCGAATTTCAAATCACAGAACGAGGTCGTAGAGTGGACTGCAGATGAGAACCCCCGACCTGTCTTCACGCCAGCTGCGCGCCTTTCTTGCGCTGGCCGATCAACGCAACTTCACGCGGGCTGCGCAGACCTGCCATCTGTCGCAGCCTGCCTTCAGCGCGCTCATCCGCACGCTGGAAGCGTCGGTCGGCGCGCGCCTGTTCGACCGCGACACACGCAACGTGCAGCTCACGCCCGAGGGCCGATTGTTCGAGGGTCCTGCGCGGCGCCTGCTCGACGACATGGGTGGCGCCATCGGAGATCTCGCGAACCACGTCGCACTGCGCACGGGGCGGATCAGCGTCGCGGCTTTGCCATCGCTGGCCGCTGGCTGGCTGCCCGCGGTGTTCGCGGAATTCATGCAAGCCTGGCCCGGCATCACGCTCGATCTGCACGACGCGCTGTCGGATGCGTGCGTGGCATTGCTTCGCAGCGGTCGGGTCGACTTCGCACTGGCTGCATCCGGCGCCGGTTCGGCCTCGGCGAGCGACCTGCGCAGCCGCAAGCTTTGCTCCGATCGCTTTCATCTGGTTTGCCGCGCCGACCATCCCCTGGCGCAGGAGCCGCGACTCACGGCCAGGAAGATCGCGCCGTGGCCGTTCATCCAGATGGCGCGCCACAGCAGCGTGCGCCAGTCGCTCGATGCCGCGCTGCATCCGCTGCGACTCAATGCCGTGTTCGAGGTCGAGCATCTGGCGACAGTGATGGGATTGGTCGAAGCGGGGCTCGGCATCAGCGTCGTGCCTGCTCTCACGCTGTTCCATTTCGGGCGGAAGACACTGGTGACGCGGCCGTTTCCGGTGGCGTCCCTGACGCGCAATGTCTATCTGGTGCAGCGTCGTGAGGGCAGCTTGTCGATGGCGGCGCAGGCGCTGCACGACCTCATCGTGAAGCGGCTGGGGTCGATGAAGCTCGATTGATCGCGTCAATCCGACAAGGCAACGCCCTTGCCATGCCAGCGCGACAGCAACCGCGCAACAGCCCGCACCCGCTGCGTATCCCGCCCCCAGCGCCGACCCGCCGGCAGATGCCGCAACCAGCGCATTCGCTGCGCTGCCAGCCGCAACCGCGCGCGTACCTCGATGTCGGCCGCCTTCAGCACCGCGTGCCAGTGATCGGCCGCGGCCTGCGGCGACGCCGCGCGCACCAACATCGCGGTCGAATGCAGGTAGCTCAGCCAGTCGCGCGTCTGGCATTCAGCTAACGGCAGCGTTTCGCCCGGATCGTCTTCGAAGTCGATGTAGCCGATGACGCCGTCGGGGCACTGCACAAGGTTGCGGTCGAAGGCCTGGCTCAGGTACTTGCCACGCGCGTGCACGATGGCGATGGCGTCGAGCCCTTCGCGCCACACGGCAAGCAGCGCGGCGGGGCCGGCGGCGGCTGCGTGATCGAGCTTTTCCTGCAGCACGACGGTGCTGCGACCACTCTCGCCGAGGTCCGACATCAGCAAGCCGTCGGGTTGCTGCGCCAGCACGGCCGGCACGCGCAAACCCGCTGCGCCGAGCTCACGCAGGCGTCGACCTTCGATGGCGATGGCCGCCTCGCCGCCGGGGTTGGGCACGGGCTTGAGCACGTCGAGCCGCAGCAGGCCGGCAACGACCGCGAGCAGGTGATAGCGCAGCTTGCCGTGCCGCGCACCGGCCTTCTTGAGCCACACGCGCTCGGCGCCGAGCCGGTGACTGACGACGTTCTTCGGTTGCTGCCGCAGTGTGATGCGAAGGAACTCGGCGTAGTCGCCCGGTGCAGGTGCGCGCGGAAGCGCGTCGAGTGGCGCAGGCCCCGAGGCCACGCCTTTGCGCATCTGGATGCGCGTGGAGCCGCTGCGTTTGGGAGGGTTCATGCGCTGAGCGCGACCTCTTGCGGCGCCTGCCCTTCGGCCTGCGTTTGTGTTCTTGCTTGCACGTCCGCAGCCTCACGCTGCTTCTGCGCATCGGCCTGCAGCGCCGGCAGCAGCGGCTGAAAACTGGCCGAGTTCGCCAACGGCCAGTACGTGCGAAACACGTTGTGCTGCGCATCGAGTGGCCCGAGCAGCGCACCGGCCTGCACCTGCATCACGAGGTTGCTCAACAGTCGCACCTCGGTGTCGGAAATGCGCCGCACGATGTGGTGCGCGGTGATCTGTTGCGGATGGTCGAGCCCCGCGGCCTGCACCAGCTCCTGCAGTGCGTGCAGCGTGCTGCGATGAAAGTTCTGCACGCGGGCGGCTTTGGTCGGTACGACCAGCGCCTGCTGGCGCAACGGGTCCTGCGTGGTGACGCCGGTCGGGCAGTTGCCGGTGTGGCAGGTCTGCGCCTGGATGCAGCCGAGCGCCATCATGAAACCGCGCCCCGCGTTGCACCAGTCGGCGCCCAGCGCCATCATCCGCGCGAGGTCGAAGGCGGTGATCACCTTGCCCGCACAACCGATCTTGATGCGGCTGCGCAAGCCGACGCCGATCAACGTGTTGTGCACCAGCAGCAGGCCTTCCTGCAGCGGCGCGCCGACGTGGTCGCTGAACTCGACCGGTGCCGCCCCGGTGCCGCCCTCGGCGCCATCGACGACGATGAAATCGGGCGTGATGCCGGTCTGCTGCATCGCCTTGACGATGGCAAACCATTCCCATGGATGGCCCAGGCAGAACTTGAAGCCGGTCGGCTTGCCGCCCGACAGCTCACGCAGCCGGGCGACGAAATTCATCATCTCGACGGGCGTGGCGAAGGCGCGGTGCGACGATGGCGAGATGCAGTCCACACCGATCGGCACGCCGCGCGCCGCCGAGATCTCGGCCGTGACCTTGGGGCCGGGCAGCACGCCGCCGTGGCCGGGCTTGGCGCCCTGGCTCAGCTTGATTTCGATCATCTTCACCTGCGGGTCACGCGCATTGGCGATGAAGCGTTCTTCGCTGAAGCTGCCGTCGTCGTTGCGGCAGCCGAAGTAGCCCGAGCCGATCTCCCAGATCAGGTCGCCGCCATGCACGCGATGGTGTTGCGAGATCGAGCCTTCACCCGTGTCGTGCGCGAAGTTGCCGGCCTTGGCGCCCTTGTTGAGCGCGAGGATCGCGTTGGCCGACAGCGCACCGAAGCTCATCGCCGAAATGTTGAACACGCTGGCGTCGTAAGGCTGCGCGCAGTCGGCGCCGATGACGATGCGAAAGTCGTGGTTCGCGAGCTTGGTCGGCACCATCGAGTGGTTGATCCACTCGTAGCCGGCGATGGTCACGTCGAGCTGCGTACCGAAAGGCCGGTTGTCGGGCTCGCCCTTGGCGCGCTGGTAAACCAGCGAGCGTTGCGCGCGCGAGAACGGCGCGGCTTCGGCATCGCTCTCGATGAAGTACTGGCGCATCTCGGGTCGGATGTACTCCAGTAAAAAGCGCAAGTGCCCGATAACCGGGTAGTTGCGCAGGATGGCATGCCGCGTCTGCCGCAGGTCGTGCACGCCAGTGCCGCTCAGCACCGCGAAGGCCCCGACGCCGACCCAGCCGCGCCAGAGCCAAGGCCACAACAGGACCGTCGCCAGGCTTGCGATCAAGCCGACCACGCACAGCGCGAACGCAATGTAGCGGGTGGGAAAAGGTGTGTTGATCGGTGTCGCGATGGTGTGTTCTCCAGTGCCCGGCGGCCTGCCTGCTGCATCATAGAGGGCTCAAACAGACGCAATATGACGACTCCTTCCGCTCCTGACAACGACCCTGCAACCCAAGCCGCTGCACTACCCACCGCCGACCCCGCACCGCTCGGCCCCGACGACTTCGATGCGCTCGACGGCGACCTCGACGCCATGCGCGAGACCGACGAAGAAATCCCTCAGTGGGAATTCTGCGAAGGCTTCATGGCCGCGCTCGTGTGCTCGCGCCGCCCGGTGCCGACCGAAGAATATTGGCCGGTGCTGCTGGGCGACGGCTTCGTCGCGGCGCAGCACATGGAATTCGTCTGGCGCTGGAAGCGCCGCTGGCGCGAGATCGAGCAGGGCCTCGATGCCGATGTGCAGTCGCTCGATGACGAGCGCACCTGGCAACCAGAAGTGCTCGACACCCGCGGCGCCATCGCGTCGTTGCCCGAAGACGAACGCACCGACATCGAGGGCGAAGAGATCCCCTCGTTCGCGCAAGTGTGGGCGCTGGGCTTCATGTACGCGGTCGAAAACTGGCCAGAAGACTGGGCCGCGCCGCGCGACAAAGAGGCCGCGCAAATGCTCGACGAAGCGCTCGACAGCATCGTTGCCCTGACCGAAGACGACACCGCCAAACCGACGTTGTCGATGTTCAGCGAAGACGGCCCGCCGAGCGTGAGCCAGCAACGGCTCGACGACTTCGGCGAAGCCATCTGGGCCGTGTACGACCTGCGTCAGCTATGGAAGAGCATGGGGCCGAAGGTCGAGACGATTCGGAAGGAAGCGACACCGGGGCGCAATGATTTGTGTCCTTGCGGGAGTGGGAAGAAGTTCAAGAAGTGCCATGGGGGGTGAGGGCGAACGGCTAAGTCGTCGCTCTACGACCGGCAGGTATGGGCCCTTAGCAGACCTTCCTCCTGCTCTTAAGCAGTCGTTTTATGTAGCCATGCTGTGTTTCCGTTGAAGCTTAATGAGGCACCGTATGGATACTTGGCTTGAGCGGCAGGCGCCCTTTGACAAAGCCCTTGCAAATGCGCTGATCGCGGCAACGCCCGAGACATGGGCGCGAGCGGAAGTCGAGGTCAGTCGGGACGACGATGGCGCGACCGAAGAAATGTCGATCGTCATCACGTCGCCGGATGGACGGCCAGAAGTCGTAAGCGCGACAGAAGACCTGTTCGCCGCCCTCTATGGTCTCTCGGACTTCTTTCGGGAGCGCGGGACGGTCTGGAACAAGATCGTTTGCTCAGTCGCTGAAGAAGCCGGCGACTGGACCTTCAAGGTGAGTTACGAGTACTGAGGTCAGCTTCTGGCCGTTAGCGGCGTTACTCGGCAGCAAGAGCGGAGGGCCAGTGCGGCGCTTTTCGCCAGTGCACCCCTTGACCAAACGGTCGCCCATGCTTGAAGCAAAGAAACACATCGACGACCGCGGCAGCTTGAAACCATTCGTCCGCGCGAAGGGCCAATTCCCCGCCGCTAAACGCAAGCACCGTCCCATCTGGAAACACTGGACTCGGTTGGTTGTGAAAAGCACGCAGCCGTTCTGACGCCGCCACATCAAACTTTTCGATCATGCAGGTCACGCCACCGCCAGCTACTTGCAGATAGTTGCCTGCTTCGTCCGTCAGCGATGCGTAGGAGTTCGGGCCGTAGCTGCGCAGCTTCAAAAGCCGCTTTTCAAGCTGGCTGTCGGTGGGATCAACGAGAGCTTCGAGGCGCTCCATTTCAAGCTTCATGATGAGGTGATGGTCAATGTCTGCTGTTGGCACGAAAGAAGACTAAGCCACCTTGAACTTCGCGGTTGCATGGAAAGTCGCTACTTGTACTTAGGAACTGCTATGCGGGAACTATGCGGAAGCAATGATCGCTCCTATAGCGAAGCAGACCATTCCTGCGTACCAAGCGCGCAGCAGCCAAACGCTAACGGGATGACGCCGTGCGTAGACATACGCGTAGAACGGCACGATCAGACAACGCACGCCGAGACCAGGATTGCCCGCGAAGGCGTGCATACAGATTCCAATCTGAGCGCCAAAAGCAACCGCCATGCCCAACATGAGCAAAACCGACCCTATCGATGCGGACATCGCGACCTCCCTTTTTTTTTCGAGTGTGCCGGTGATCCCTTGCATGGACACGGCACTTCCTCACGGCCGGCAAAAGAATCGTCACAGTCGCAAAGCTAGTCTCGGACGCTGTTCACAACGGATTCTCAGAACTTATAGGTGCGGCATACCTTCGATGCGCCGCACTGAGCGGTCGGTACGAACGTCCGCTCCTAGCCCGAATTCTGCCCTTAGCCCATGCTGATCGAAAGCAAAGGCCAGCGCTCGGCGAAGCGCTTGGCTTCTATGCGCTGCCTATAGATCTCAACGCTCGCTCTGAGCGGGTTGTGACGGACGCGCAGATTGAA
>NZ_JASJXG010000044.1:0-40166 GCF_035018765.1 Variovorax sp. RTB1 | reverse complement strand
CGGCGCTCAAAGCCGTGCAGAGCATCCCAAACCAATGAGCGGACAGCGCCTGCGCCGATGCACCACGACTGCAGCCCGAGGAGACGCGCTGCATCGAGCGCGGCCATCAGCTCATTCGACGAGGCCACCATAGCAGCAAGGCGTCGCTCAAGGTGCGGCTGCGGAGTGAAAGTCATGATTCGATCTTGATCCCGACAGGCACACGGAAGGACCGCTTCTGGCACGATTGCAGCCGAGCTAACTAAGCTGCGTCATCAGCATAGCCCTTGCCCGAATGCAAGTAGCGCAGAGAGGCACCGTACTCTGCAGCTAAGGCCTCAGCCCTCGCAAAAAAGACCAGAGCATCTTCGGACGGCCTGAACTTCGCAAAGACGTCGATCACCAACGTCCTGCCCCGTGCAGTTGGGTAAGAGGCGTAAATCTCGCCGGACTCGATGTAGCCAAGGTACGCATTGATCTTGTCCTGTAGAAGCCGAAGGTGATAAGTGCTCCAAGGCAGGTGATCGAAGATGCTTAGGTGGACCTCGTTGGTTCCTGTGTCAGTACCTACGGCGTCAACGATAGATGTGATTTCGACGGTCATCAGAAAGTGTGCAGGAAGGTCCGCTTTTGGCGGCGCTACTCGGCAGCAAGAGCGGAGGGCCAGTGCGGCGCTTCTCGCCAGTGCACCCCTGGACCAAACGGTCGCCCATGCTTGAAGCAAAGAAACACGTCGACGACCGCGGCAGCTTGAAACCATTCGTCCGAGCGAAGGGTCAATTCCCCGCCGCTAAACGCAAGCACCGTCCCATCTGGAAACACTGGACTCGGTTGGTCGTGAAAAGCACGCAGCCTAATTGACGCCGCCACATCAAACTTTTCGATCATGCAGGTCACGCCACCGCCAGCTACCTGCACATAGTTGCCTGCTTCGTCTGTCAGCGATGCATAGGAGTTCGGGCCGTAGCTGCGCAGCTTCAAAAGCCGGATTTCAAGCTGGCTGTCTAAGGGATCAACGAGAGCTTCGAGGCGCTCCATTTCAAGCTTCATGATGAGGTGATGGTCAATGTCTGCTAACAGCCGTGATTGGTGCCTACGGTCGTTTCGATGGGTCTGCGACTATCTGCCTAAGGTGCTCCCGGTAGCCGTTGCGTAGGTCTTTAGGGATGTAGACGTACTTCAACAACTCTTCAAGCATGTTTGGGTACAGATGAAGCGGCGAGTTTGCGGCTTTAAGGCTATGTCGCAGCTTCACGGTCGAGCGCCGACGGTTGCCGAAGAATGCGTTTTGCCAAAGGAGAGCACTCCTGGACGGGTGCTTCGCGCTGTCGATGACTTTCTCCAAATACCCACCATGGAGACGAAACTTATGCGGAGAGCATTCCGTGCTTCCCGTCAACATCGCATGTGCATCTTTTAGCAGCTGCTGTTCGACGATCGGCAAGGCCTTTCCGAAAACATCAAGCACTTGGCAATATCTACGGATGTCCCATACCGTCATGTCCAGTTCAAGAATTGGGTACCCGAGCACGAAGTAGGACACGTCCAGATAGCGGTACTCGCCATGGGCAGCGATGTGCTCCAGGAACTTTCGGCTTTGCGGCCGCAGCACTGGCTTCCACGGCAGCTGTTCGACGAGGCGCAAAGCAGCATTGATGTCATGGCGCACATCTGCTGCTGCAACGCGGTTAACTAGAAGGATGTACTTCAGATACTTCTCAAGCGCCTGCTGTGCAGACCACATTGCCTGAGGCATGAGCTCTGCGCGATAGGCAAGCCTGGCGGCGATGTAGTCACCATCCGCTATGTCCCGAAACGAGCGCGTAGCGAAATCGTTGATCCTGCGGTCCAGCTGGTCTTTCTTCTTGTCCATCGCGCGCCTTAAAAAACAGGTTGCTCATCCGGATTGGCCTAGTGATTAAGAGCTGGTTGCAGGCAAATTCCGCCTCGATGCCGACGGGCAGCTTCTTGCCCGAATGCAGTCGCCCCGCTAAATCTTGAACGCCCGCTGAATATCCTCCCGCACCAGATCCACATAGTCCCGGTGCTTGCGGATATACCCCGCGATGAACTGGCACACCGGTATCACATGCAGCTTGCGTGCACGCGCGTCGTCGAGCACGTGTTTGGCCAGGGTCGAACCGACGCCTTTGCCTTCGAAGGTCGACAGCACTTCGGTGTGCGTGAACATGATGGCGTCGGTGAGCAGGTTGTATTCGGCGTAGCCGGCCAGCTCGTTGCCGATGTGGGCTTCGTAGCGGTGCTTGGCGGTGTCATCGGTGAGGGCGATGTCGGTGGTCGGTGCGGTCATGAGTGCGGGGCTTTCCAAACGTCTCGAATTGGTCTCAAGACTGGCGCGCCATGAAGGCAGCGAGGTTGGTGGCTGCGGTCTTCCTGACCTTGTTGCGCAACGACGGCGACCAGCCGAGCAGCAGGCCGGGCGTGCCGAGCGCCTGGCGCGCCCAGGTCCAGAACGGAAAGCTGTCGTGGTGCGTGGCGATCAGGCCTTCGGGCGTGAAGGTCATGCGTGCGTCGATGGCGTTGTCGACGATGCGGCCAGTCGCGCTGAATCGGTAGTGCGCGTCCCAGTGGGCTTTTCCGCTGGTGTCGTCGGCCGCGACGTCGCGATACGTCAGCTTCCATACGTCGGCGCCTTTGGCTTGGGTGCCGGCGCACAGCATGGTCCACATGCCGCCGACTTCTTTCCGACCACGCAGCGTGAACACCTCGTCTTCGAAGGTCACGTCGGGCGCGTAGCACGCGCTCATGGTGGCGGCGTCGAGCTTGGCGAAGGCGTCGTAGAAGCGGCGGATGGTTTGTTCATTGGTCGTCTTCATGGCTCCCCCTGCGATGTCGTTGTGGTGAATGGGTCGATTGCGGCGTTGGACAGACGAGGCGCTAGTTCGGCAGCTGCAACATGAGCACCAGCGTCTGCAAAGCATGTCGCACGGTGGCCGCGCGCACCTCGGCGCGGTCGCCATCGAATTGCCGGCGCTCGCTGCGAATCTGCCCGCCGACCGACCAGCCGAACCACACGGTGCCGACCGGCTTGTCGGGCGTGCCGCCACCCGGTCCGGCGACACCGGTGACAGCGACGGAGACCTGCGCTTTCGATCGAGCCACGGCGCCTGACGCCATCGCCTCGACCACTGCCTGGCTGACCGCGCCCTGCGTCGCGATGAGCGATGCGTCGACACCTAGCAAGTCGGTTTTGGCCTCGTTCGAATAAGTGACGAAGCCGCGCTCGAACCACGCGCTCGAACCGGCGAGGTCGGTGCAGGCAGCGGCGATCATGCCGCCGGTGCAACTCTCTGCGGTGGCCAGCATCCAGTGCTTTTGCTGGAGCAGGTCGGCGGTCTGATGGACCAGTGGATCGATCGTCATGCGCTCACCACGCCTTCCATGCGGCGATGACCAGCAGCGTGCAGAACGCGGCCACCAAATCGTCGAGGATGATGCCGAAACCTGCCGCCCACCATGACGGCTCGACAGCATCGCGCTGCTTGAACAAACCGTCGGCCCACGCGACCGGTCCGGGCTTGGCCGCATCGAAGAAGCGGAACAGGCCGAAGGCGATGGCCTGGCCGAGCAAGCCCGCCGGCGCGATCATCCACAGGATGATCCAGAAGGCGATCACCTCGTCCCACACGATGGCGCCGGGGTCGGCGATGCGCATGTTGCGTGCGGTCACGGTGCAGGCCCACCAGCCGACCGGCAGCGACACCAGAATGATCCAGCCGATGGTCGACGGCACGAACCAGCGCTGCATCACGAGGAAGCCGACCCAGGCCCACAGCGTGCCGACCGTGCCGGGCGCGATGCGCGGCAGGCCGGAGCCAAAGCCGAGTGCGATGCAGTGCGCGGGGTTCGACAGCATGAAGCGCACTGTCGGGCGGCCGGGCAGCGGCGCGCGGGCTGCATCGGCGCGGGTCGCGCCGTTTGGCGGAAGGTCTGAAGGTTCTACAGGGGGCAGCGACTCGGTCATGAAGGGGGCGCTGCGGAGCGTGATGCTCTCGCTTGGGCGCGCCCCTCCATGGTATCGGCTGCAGCGTGTGGCGGGCCACGGCAGGGCCGGAGAGGCGATCAGGCGGCCCGCGCGAAGAGCGCATAGACGCGTGCGGTCGGCCCGGCTGCCAAGTTGAGCGCCAGTGCCCACAGCGCGTTGCCGGGGGTGATGAAGCTCAACACGATCGTTAGGACACACGAGGCGAAAAGCACGACCAGCGACACGCGCCGGTCCAGCCAATGCGCGTCGCGCACCGGGTCCGGCAATACCGACATCAACAGGAACCCTGTCGCCGCCACCAGGCCGATGTTGGCCGCATACAGGGCGGTCGCCGCGGCATAGGCTGTGAAGCGCCCCATCACCACCGTTGAGAACGGCAGCAGCGTCACGAACAGCAGGTACAGCAGGCACCACCGGGCGTAGCCCGCGCCGACAACCTCGCTGCGCGACCGCACCTTGATGAGCGAGAGCCAGCTGACGCCGAGCAGGTAGAAGCTCAGCAGGTACGGGATCAGCTTCGGCGTCAGCGCCAACAGCGCATGAACGAGCGATGCCTCGTCGGTCGGGCTGCCGATCTCGTCCGGAATGCGCAGGTCGAGCACAAGCAAGGTCATCGCCACGGCAAAGATGCCGTCGGTGAGTGCTTCGAGGCGGTTCTTCGGGTACATCGGCCTGCCGCTTTCGTCAGTTGTCGGTTGTCAGGCGAAGTGATCGAACGAAGTGAAGTGCTGCGCGACGGGTGCGCCGCGGGCGTCGACGATGCGCAGGCCCGGCGCGGCTTCGATGTGCCCAATGCGCGTCACTGCAGTGGCGGACCTGATGCCCGCCTGCAAGACCGTATCGCACGCCGCCACGGGCGCGGTAAACACAAGCTCGTAGTCGTCGCCGCCCGAAAGCGCGCACGTCCTGAGGACCTCCCTGGTGAAGAGATCGGCCGAGCCCGGCGCGTGCTCGTTGGCTGCGACGAGGGCGGCAGCGGCATCTGCATCCAACTGGGCACCGACGCGACTCGAAGCCAGGATGTGCCCGAGATCGCCGATCAATCCATCACTCACATCGACCGCAGAACTCGCGATGCCGCGCAGTGCGATGCCCAGTGCCACGCGCGGCGTCGGCTGCTCCATACGGCGACGTGCCCGCTCGAACACTTCCGCACTCAGCGCCAGCGTGCCGCGAAACGCCTCCAGCGCCAGACGCGCATCGCCCAGCGTCCCGCTAACCCAAACGTCGTCGCCCGGCTTCGCGCCCGAGCGCAGCAGCGCCGTGCCGGCCGGCACTTCGCCGAACACGGTGATGCAGATGTTGAGCGGCCCGCGCGTGGTGTCGCCGCCGACCAGCTCGCACTCATGTTCATCGGCCAGCGCGAACAGTCCCCGCGAGAAGCCGGCGAGCCATGATTCGTCGACGGCCGGCAAAGACAGCGCGAGCGTGAAGGCGAGCGGTGCCGCACCGCAGGCCGCGAGGTCGCTCAGGTTCACGGCCAGCGCCTTGTGGCCGAGCCGCTCCGGCGCCACGGTCGACAGAAAGTGTCGCCCCTCGACCAGCATGTCGGACGACACGGCCAGCTGCATGCCTGGCGCCGGCGCCAGCAGCGCACAGTCGTCACCATTGCCCAGCGGGGATCGCTTGGCAGGCCGCGCGAAGTAGCGCTCGATCAGATCGAATTCGCCCATCTCCGGCCTGTTCAGGTGCCGGCGCGAAAGCGCAGCGACGCTTGGCGCACGACTTCTGCCAGCAGGCGCTCCTTGCCCTGCTTTTCGCGCAGCCAGCGCGCGTCGTTGCGGTTGGCCTCGACGCTGGTGCGCAGCTGGCCCAGCGCCTGCGTCGCGTTGAGCGCTTCGCTGTGCCATTCGAGTTGCGTCATCGTCATCAGGATGTGGTCGCGCAGCGGCATGTGCTCGCCGCTTGCCGGGTCGACATACACCGCGTCGAGGCCGAAGCGGCAGGCCTGGAACCGGTTGTAGGTGTAGACCAGGTAATCGTCTTCGGTCGGCTCGAAAGGCTGCTCCTGCAGGAACCAGGCGGCAAGCGATTGCACGTAGCCGGCCAGCGCCGCGGCACGCTCGATGGTCAGCGGCGTGTCGAACACGCGGATCTCGATGGTGCCGAACTCCGGTTTGGGCCGGATGTCCCAGTAGAAGTCTTTCATGCTGCGCACGACACCGGTGCGGGTCATGCGCTCGAAGTAGTTCTCGAACTCTTTCCAGCTCAACGTGAAAGGCGCGCGGCCCGACAAGGGGAAGGCGAACACCGAGTTGAGCCGCGCCGAATCGAACTGCGTGTCTTGCCCCTGCACGAAAGGCGACGAGGCCGACAGCGCAATGAAGTGCGGGATGTAGCGCGACATGCGGTGCAGCATGAGCAGCGCCGCGTCGGCATCGGGGCAGCCGATGTGTACGTGCTGGCCGAAGATAGTGAACTGCTTGCTCAGGTAGCCGTACAGCTCCGACAGCTCGCGAAAGCGCGGCTTGTCGTAGATGCGGCGTTCGTGCCATTGCTGAAAGGCGTGCGTGCCGCCGCCGACCACCGCGATGTTGAGCTTGTCGGCGTTGCGCACCAGCGCATCGCGAATGGGCGACAGCTGCGTGAGCACGTCCTGTGCCGAGTGGCAGATGTCGGTCGAGATTTCGATCATGCTCGACGTCATCTCGGGGACCACGCTGCCCGGCAACGGCGTTTGCGCCATCAGCCGCAGCATGTCTTCGGCGTACGGTGCGAGGTCGTAGTCGTGCGTGTTGACGAGCTGCAGTTCCAGCTCGACGCCGAGCGACAGCGCCTCCGACTTGTTGAAGGGCTCGAGCTTCACCACGCGGCCGGCTGGCGACTTGGGTGCGTCCGGCAGCGCGGGCAACGGACCGCGGTTCAAATTGATGCTCATCGTTGCGTCTCCTCTGCGGTCATGAACGCCTCGGGCGTCCAGGGCAGCGAGCTTTCGCCGGCGCTGTGAATCGCGATGGTCGCGAGCACGGCACCCAGCACTTCCATCAGCAGGATGGCGGGCAGCGCGACCTGCGTGATCATCGCGCCCAGCAACGGCGATGCAGTGACGAAGCCCGACGCGATCAACAGCGCGATCGACGACAGCGGCGACATTGCGCAGCCGACCCAAAGCGCCTGCTTCCAGCTCGCGCCGCTGCCCGGGTTGGCAATGGCGACGCCGGCGATCTTGGCTGCGAAGCGCACGCTGATGACGGTGAGCACCACGCTCGCGACCGGCAGGCTCCAGTCCGCCTGGGCGGCGACGATCGACACCAGCACGAACATGAGCATCGTCAACAACGACGCTGCGGTGCCGAGCTGGCGCGGCCACGCCCACGGCTTGGGATTGAGTTGCTTCAACAGCACGCCGCCGATGAGCGCGGCCAGCGGTGCCGAGCCACCGACGTGCGCCGTGAGGGCCGCACCGGCCGCGATGATGGCCAGCAGCAGGATCGAGGTGTTCTCGCTGGTCGGGCTCATGAAGCGCAGGGCCGATCGCAAGGCCAGCGCCATGACCGCACCGACCACGAACGACAGGCCCAGCACCACGCCCACCGGGTAGAGCTTTTGCACCAGCCCCTGCGGCGCTCGCTCGATCAGGCCCGCCTGCGCATAGCCCAGCGCCAGCGCATAGAAGGTGTTGAGCGTGGCCAGTGTCATCGCCCGATCGGTCACCGGGCCGGAAGCGCGGGTGTCCATCAGCACGCGGCTCAGCACTGCGGGCGAGGCGACGATCGCCATCAGCGCGATCGGGTTGGCGACCGGGTCCGGAATACCAAGCCAGTGCAACGCCCAGAACACGCCGAAGTACGTCAGCGAGGCTTCGAGGATGCTTTGCAGCAGCACCATCGGGTTGTAGCGAAACCAGCGCAGCGGCAGGCGACCGCCCGCCTCGAACAGCACGATCGCCACGCCGAGCTCCAGCAGGTACAGGCTGATGCCCTGCAGCGGCCAGAGCGCACCTTCGAAACCGGCAAAGCCGACGATGGTGCCGACGATCGAATAGCCGACCACCTTGGGCATGCCCATGTAGCGCTGCACCAGGTGCCCGGCGGCCGCGGCCACCGCCAGCAGCAAGGACCACAGCACGATCGGCAGGCCGGCGGTCGGCCGCGCCCATTCCGCCCAAAACGCCATGAGCTCGTTGGTCATGACCGTGAAAGACGGGAGCGAAGAGAAGAAAGACATCATCGGAGAAACTTCATCCGGCGGGGTTGCGGCGACACCGCCACACGCGTCAATGCAGCACGCGGGTGCTGGGCCGACCGTCCGAATTGGCTTCGAGCACGAACATCGGGATGGGTACGTCGAAGCGGTCGCCGGCTTCGTTCACCACGAAGAAGCTGCCGTGCATGGTGCCGCTGGGCGCCTGCAACCGGCAACCACTGGTGTAGCGGAACGACTCGCCGGCTGCGAGCAGCGGCTGCTGGCCGATGACACCGAGTCCCTTGACCTCCTGCGCGTGACCCGAAGCGTCGTTGATGAGCCAGTGGCGGGCGATGAGCTGGGCCGGCACCTCCCCGGTGTTGGTCACCGTTACCGTATAGGCGAAGGTATAGACGTGGTCTTCCGCCGACGATTGCTCGGGCAGAAAACGGGGCTCGACCTTGACGGTCATCGTGCTGTCGGACATGCGGCGATGGTACCCGCAGCCTGCTTTGCGACAATTGGAGAATGAGCACCACCGCCCGCCAATTCCGCATCTCACCCTCCATCCTGTCCGCCGATTTTTCGCGCCTTGGCGCCGAAGTGGCGCAGGTCATCGCCGGCGGTGCCGACTGGATTCACTTCGACGTCATGGACAACCATTACGTGCCGAACCTGACCTTCGGCCCGATGATTTGCCACGCGCTCAAGCCGCACGCCAAAACCGCCGCCGGCGTTGCGGTACCGATCGATGTCCATCTGATGGTCGAGCCGGTCGACGCGCTGGCTGCATCGTTCGCCGAGGCTGGCGCGGACTTCATCAGCTTTCATCCCGACGCGTCGCCGCACACACACCGCAGCATTCAGGCGATCAAGGCGGCCGGCTGCAAAGCGGGGCTGGTGTTCAATCCGGCGCGCGGGCTGGAGGTGCTGAATTGGGTCATCGACGACATCGACCTGATCCTGATCATGAGCGTCAACCCGGGCTTCGGCGGGCAGACCTTCATCGACACCACGCTGCGAAAAATCGAGGACGCCCGCAAGCGCATCGAGCAGAGCGGGCGCGACATCCGGCTCGAAGTCGACGGCGGCATCAAGGTCGACAACATCGCCCGCGTGGCGAGCGCCGGGGCCGATACGTTCGTCGCGGGCAGTGCCATCTTCACCCAGCCCGACTATGCGTCCGTTATCTCTGCGATGCGTGCCGAACTTGCCGGCGCCGCCCCGGCCCGCGACTGATCCCCCTGCGCGGGATCAGCGCTTGCTGACCTTTTCGTTGTAGACCTTGTCGGTGACTGGGCTGGTGCCGGTGTCGACCAAGCCTCGTTCCAGGTCTGCGTGACCTTGCTTGCCGACGCGTGGCGGCGCGCCATCCGCAGTTTCCTGACTGTCTGAGGATTGGTCGCGTTCGTGTGGCAATTTGGGCGCCGAATTGCCACCCTGCTGAACCTTGGTCTTGCCGCTTTCGGCATCGTCCACCGGTCCGGGCTGTACCGAATCGATTGCGGGCTGGGACGGTTTTTTGCTTGCCATGACGCTGCTCCTGTGAAGATCTCTCTATCGCATGATGTTCGCCTGTCCCCGGTAGGACCGTCCTGCCGGTCGCTGTAGGATCGTTCGATGACATCGATCCATGCTGTTGTGCCGCTGCGAATCCACAGCTTCGAATCGACCGCCCGCGGCCCCCGGCTGATCGTGCTCGGCGGCGTGCACGGCGACGAAATCTGCGGCACCGTCGGCATCAAACGGGTGCTGGCCGAACTGGACGGCGGCACGTTCACCTTGCTGCGCGGCACGCTCACCTTGGTGCCGGTGGCCAATCCTCTGGCGCGACAACGGCAGCGGCGCGAAGGAGAGCGCAATCTCAACCGGTTGTTCCAGCCGAGCACCGCACCGGCCGACTACGAAGCGCTCATCACCAACCTGCTTTGCCCTTTGCTCGACCGGCACGACGTGCTGCTCGACCTGCATTCGTTTCAGAGCGCGGGCGATGCGTTCGCGATGATCGGTCCGCGCGACAACCACGGCGGGCTGGAGCCGTTTTCGCGGGCGTTCGAAGAGGGGCAACTGGCATTGCACATCGGGACCTCGCGCGTGGTCGAAGGCTGGCTCGACATCTACGCCGCCGGCCTGGCGCACCGCGCAAGTTTGCCGGGTGGCGCGCCGGTCGACGATGCCGCGCTGGCGTTCGGCTGGGGCACCAACGAGTACATGCGCAGCCAGGGCGGCTACGGCGTCACGCTCGAATGCGGACAGCACCGCGATCCGGCTGCACCCGATGTCGCGTACCGCGCGATCGTGTCGGCGTTGCGAGCGCTAGGGATGATCGAACACGCTGAAGGCGCGCCGACGCAGCCGTACCGGCCGGCCCTGCTTCGCCTGGTCAGCGTGACCGACCGCACTCACGAAGAAGACCAGTTCGTTCGCGAATGGGCGACCTTCGACGCGGTGGCGCAGGGCGAGCCGATCGGCGTGCGCGAAGACGGCGCCATGCTGTACGCCGAGCGCGATGGCTTCATCGTGTTCCCGAATGCCGAGGCGCTGCCGGGTACCGAGTGGTTCTACTTCGCGGTCGAGAGCGATCGGGTGCTTTAGCTTCGTTCCTACAGGTGTGATGCTGCGGTGCGCCTACTGTCAAGGGATGGAGGATTCTCAAATGCCCGATTCGAAACCTGCCCCGCGCGTTCTCTGGAAAGGCGCCATCAGCTTCGGCCTCGTTCACATCCCGGTCGCGCTGTACTCCGCGACCACCGACAGCGGCATCGACTTCGACTGGCTCGACAAGCGCACGATGGACCCGGTTGGCTACAAGCGCATCAACAAGAAAACCGGCAAGGAAATCGACCGTGAGCAGATCGTCAAGGGCATCGAATACGAAGACGGCCAGTACGTCGTATTGAGCGATGCCGAGATTTCGGCCGCCTACCCCAAGACCACGCAGACCATCGAGATCGAGACCTTCGTCCCGGCCGCCGGCATTCCGTTCGTCTACCTGGAGCGGCCGTATTACGTGGCTCCCATCAACCGCGGCGCCAAGGTCTATGCGCTGTTGCGCGAAACCCTGCAACGCAGCGGCCGCATCGGGGTGGCGCGCGTCGTGATCCAGACCAAGGAACATCTGGCAGCGCTGGTGCCGTCGGGCGCCGGGCTGGTGCTGAACCTGCTGCGCTGGGGCACCGACATCCGCTCCTGGAAAGACCTGCCGCTGCCGGCCGAAGGCGCGAAGCAGGCGGGCCTTTCGGACAGCGAACTCAAGATGGCGAAAGCGCTGGTCGAAGACATGAGTTCCGACTGGGACCCGGACGCTTTCAAGAACTCGTTCAAGGACGCGATCATGAAGCTGGTCGATCGCAAGGTCGAAGCCGGACAGACCGAAGCGGTCGAAAAGCTGCAGCCGATGGAGGCAGCGGATGCGGGAAGCAGCGCCAAGATCATCGACCTGACCGAATTGCTGCAGCGCAGCCTGCGCAAGGGCGGCGCCAGGGCAGCTCAGGATGCGCCCTTGTCCGGCGGGGCCGAGGCAGCGACCAAAAAGCCGGTTACCAAGCCGGCTACAAAAAAGGCCGCGCCGGCAGCGGCGAAGACATCTCGGCGCCGCGCCGCCTGAGCCTTTCAAGAGGCGCCCGAGCGCCGCCTGAGATCGCTCGGGGGCTACTGGACGATCTCGTCCGTCGTCACTTCGAACCGCTGAAGCGTGTTCGCCCCGAACACCATGCTGATCGGCACGTCCGCCGCATCGCGACCGCGCGCGATCACAATGCGCCCGATGCGCGGCGTGTTGTGCCGCGCATCGAAGGTGTGCCAGCGGTTGCCCAGGTACACCTCGAACCAGGCGCTGAAGTCCATCGGATACGGCACTGCCGGAATGCCGATGTCGCCGAGGTAACCGGTTACGTAGCGCGCCGGAATGTTCATGCAGCGGCACAGCGTGATCGCCAGGTGTGTGAAGTCTCGGCAGACGCCGACGCCCTCGCGAAAGCCTTCGAGCGCGGTGCGCGTGGCGCGGGCGCGCTGGTAGTCGAAGCGCAGATGGCGGTGCACGAAATCGCAAATCGCCTGCACACGGTGCCAGCCCGGCGCAACGTTGCCGAAGTTGGCCCAGGCGAACTGAAGCAGCTCGCTGTCGACCTCGCAATAGCGGCTCGGCAGCACGAAGGGCAGCGTCGATACCGGAAGGTCGGACGGCGCATGCGCGATGGCGCCGTAGTCGACCGGGTCGGCCCAGCCGCTGTCGAACACCACCGCTTCGTTGCGCAAACGCACGCTGCTGACGCCAAACGGAACATGGACGCGGGCGCAATGGTTTTCGAAAACGTCCTGGTAATGGTCGGTCACCAGGGGCGGGCTGATGGTGATGTTCTCGCCGGCCGGGATGTCGGCGGCACGTGACGGATGCACCTGCAGCATGTAGATCAACGCCGTGGGAGCGGCAACGCCGAGTTCGATGTCGAAACCGATTTTGATGAGCATGTTGGCGTTTCTCTGAGGACAGGAGCTGGAAGCAAAGCAGTTTTGATGCCTGCAGTCCATCTGCAGGTTGCGAGCATCCTATCGGGCACCAAAGTCACCCCGCGTGGGCCGTGGCCGGTTCGCGCGTAGGTGCCAGCGCGGAATGGTCGGCACGGTCCTACCTTGCTTCCCTCGCAACTCCCACACCGGCGCACGCGTGCTCACTACGGGTAACGGAGCGTGTGAAACGTAAATTTCATGCCATCAACAGGAGCTGATCATGGGGCTGTCGTCGTTGTGGGGTGTGTTGAGTAGCGCATCGGTCGATGACGCGCTGGTTTGGGGCGTTGCGATCGTCTCTGCGTTGGTCGCTTTGCTGGCGTTGGTCAATGCGCTCGACATGTTCCTGGATGCCGAAGCCGGCTAGCTTTTTCTAATTTGTTTCCCGGTGCCACATGCACCTGGATTTCGGTCCCCGAAGGATTTCAATGACGCCCCAGAACAAGGGAGCCGCAGGCCGTCGGCCCAAGCCTTCAGCCAAAGCTGCCGCCAATGCCGGTGCCAGCGCCAAGCAAGAACAACTGGCCGGCTACACGACCGACAGTGCGCCGGAGCTGACGACGAATCAAGGCCTGCAAATCCCTGACAACCACAACTCGTTGAAAGCGGGTTTGCGCGGGCCTACGCTGCTCGAAGACTTCATCCTTCGAGAAAAGATCACCCACTTCGACCACGAGCGCATTCCGGAACGCGCCGTCCACGCCAGGGGTTCCGCGGCACATGGCTACTTTCAGGTCTACAAGTCGATGTCGCAGTTCACCAGTGCCGACTTCCTGCAAGACCCGTCGGTCAAGACGCCCGTTTTCGTGCGTTTTTCGACCGTGGCGGGCGAGCGCGGCTCGGCCGATACGGTGCGCGACGTGCGCGGATTTGCGGTCAAGTTCTACACGCAGCAGGGCAACTACGACCTCGTCGGGAACAACATCCCGGTGTTCTTCATTCAGGACGCGATGAAGTTTCCCGACCTGATCCACGCAGTGAAGCCCGAGCCGCATCACGCGATGCCGCAGGCGGCCAGCGCGCACGATACTTTTTGGGACTTTGCTTCGTTGATGCCGGAGTCCACCCACATGCTGATGTGGGCCATGAGCGATCGCGCCATTCCGCGCAGCCTGCGCATGATGGAAGGCTTCGGCGTTCATACGTTTCGCTTTATCAACAGCCGCGGCGAGAGCCACTTCGTCAAGTTCCACTGGAAGCCGAAGCTCGGCATTCATGGCCTCGCCTGGGACGAAGCGCAAAAGATCGCCGGCAAGGACGCCGACTTTCATCGCCGCGACCTGTGGGAAGCGATCGACAAGGGCGACTTTCCGGAATGGGAGCTGGGCGTGCAGCTCATTCCGCCAAACAAGGAGCATTCGCTCGGCTTCGACTTGCTCGACCCGACCAAGCTCATCCCGGAAGAGATGATTCCGGTCCAGCGCATCGGCAAGATGGTGCTCAACCGCAATCCGGACAATTTCTTCGCCGAGACCGAGCAGGTCGCGTTTCACCCCGGTCATGTGGTGCCTGGTATCGATTTCTCGAACGATCCGTTGTTGCAAGGCCGGTTGTTCTCGTACACCGACACGCAGATCTCGCGGCTAGGAGGCGCTAACTTTCACGAGCTGCCGATCAACAGGGGCGTATGCCCGTTCCACAACTTTCAGCGCGACGGCATGCACCGCCAGACCATCGCACGCGGTCAGGTTGCTTACGAGCCGAACACGCTCGGCAACGGATCGGAATTCAGGGTCGACGGCAGCGACAAGGGATTTCACTCCTTCCCCGACGAGTTGGAGCCGCCCAAGATTCGGCGTCGAAGCCCGTCATTCGACGATCACTTCACGCAAGCTCGCCTGTTCTTCAACAGCCAGAGCACGGCCGAGAAAGAGCACATCGTCGCGGCCTTTCGCTTCGAGCTGTCGAAGCTCGACGTGCCCGCCATTCGACAGCGCATGGTCGACAACCTGGCGCATGTCGACGAGAAGTTGGCGCGCCGTGTAGCCGAGCCGCTTGGCATCGGGGTGCCCGATGCCAAGGCCGCGGCCGGGCGTTCGGGCTTTCGCGACCACCAGATCAGGCTGCCCATTTCGGAATCGCCGGCACTCAGCATGGTTGGCAGCGGCGACGGCTCGATCAAGACGCGCAAGGTGGCGATCCTGGTGGCCGATGGCGTCGACTCCGCCTCATTGAAGCCGATCCGGGAAGCCATCGAAGCAGCGGGCGCGCAGTGCAAGGTCATCGGTTTGAGGCTCGGCACCGTGACCAGCAGCAGCAAACGTCAGATCGACATCGACGCAACGTTCACCAACATGCCGTCGATCATGTTCGACGCGGTGCTCGTGCCGGCGGGCAAGGACAGCGCCCAGGCTTTGTCGCGCAGTGGCGATGCAGTGCACTTCGTGCTTGAAGCGTTCAAGCATTGCAAGGCGATCTGCGCGGTGGGCGAGGGGGTGGCGCTGCTGTCGACGCTGAGTCTCGATGCGGGCAAGGGGGATGCCAAGAGCGGCGGCGCCGCGGTTCCGTCCGGTGTAGTGATTGCCGCGACCCCGGCGACCAACATGGGCGACCTCACCGCAGCACAGCAGGTGGCGCGCGATTTCATTGCGGCAATGGCCAAGCACCGGCACTGGGATCGCGCCGACATCGACGCTGTGCCTGCCTGAGGACGGCAGCACGCGCTGGGCCAGGCTGGCCAGTCAGCGCGCCAGGCTGGCCCGAACGCGAGACCACAACTCGGCGCGCGCGATCGGCTTCGTCATAAAGTCGTCCGCGCCCGCGTCGAGGCCTGCCTGACGCTCGGCGGCGTCGACCTCTGCACTGATCAGGATGATCGGGATGTGTCGGGTCTCGTCCGATGCCTTCAGCGCCCGCGCGCGCGTGACCGTTCATGCCGGGCATTCGCACATCGAGCAACACCACGTCGGGCGTATGTTGCGCGGCCAGCGCCAGTGCCTCGGGTCCATCGGCTGCACTGAGAGTGGCGTAACCCTCGGGCGCGAGCAGCGCTTCGAGCAACCGGCGGTTGGCCACGCGGTCGTCGACGATCAGCACGGTGGCGTCGGATGTATTCATATGCATCTCATGCCAATAACTTGTTGATGGCCGCATGCAATTCCTGGTAACGCAAGGGCTTGGCGATGTACGCATCGCAGCCGGCGGCTTCCGCCTTCGCCTGGTCGTCCTTCATGGCCATGGCGGTCAATGCGATGACCGGAATCGCCGCCGTCGCCGGCGCGCGCTTGAGCAGCGCCGTGGCTGCCAGGCCGTCCATGCCGGGCAACTGGATGTCCATGAGGATCAGGTCGGGCTGCGCATCGCGCGCCATCATCAAACCCACTTCGGCATCGGCCGCGCACAGCAACCTGTGGCCGGCGTTGCCTAGCAGCAGGCAGGTCAGCTTCATGTTCGCCGGGTTGTCTTCGATGATCAGGATGCAGGCCATGCTGTTCAATCCTTCGGCAGAACGCGACGCACTTCGTCGACGAAGCGGTCGTGGCCGAATTCGAGCTTCTCGATGACACGCAAGGCTTTGCCCGGATAGCTGTCGAGCGCGGCACGATGCTCGGTGGAAATGGGGCTGGCGGTCACCACCACGATCGGGATGTCGGCGGTATCGGGGTTGCGAGACAGCACGTCCACGACGTCCATGCCGTTGGTTTCCGGGATGGTGAGGTCGAGCAGGATGATGTCGGGCTTCACACGTTGCGCCAGTGCGATGGCGTCATCGCCGCCATAGGCGCGAAGCACTGCATACGCCGGCGTCGGTAAGAAGGCGGCGATGACATCGACCGCGTTCGGGTCGTCGTCCACGACGAGCACGGTGCGCGTTCGGCTCGCACCTGGTTGCAGCCCGAGGCTCGCCAGCGTTGCCTTCAGGTCGGCCCGGCTGATCGGTTTCTGCATGGCGGCGACCGCGCCGCGGCTCAGCGCCACGTTGCTGTCGGCCACGCCGGCGATGATCACCACCGGCAGATGCGCGAGGTCGGCGCTTTCGCGCATCTTCAACAGGAACTCCCAGCCATCCATGCCCGGCAGCTCAAGGTCGAGCGTGACCAGGCTGAGTGTCTGCATTGGCGCCATGACGAGCGCGGCTTCGGCGCTTGCGGCATGCAGCACGGTGAAGCCTTCGGCCTCCAGCAACAGGCGCACCAGGTCGGCCGCCTTGTCGTTGTCTTCGACCACCAGCGCCATGCGTTCGCTGCGAATGGCCGCCGCCGGGTGTGCGTTGCCATTGGTGGTCGCCATCACATGGGCCAACGGCGGCGTGGCGAGCAGCGGTAGCCAGACCGCAAAGCAGGCGCCTTGGCCCTCGGCGCTCGACACCGCGACAGTGCCAGCATGCAATTCGGCCAGTTGCTTGACCATCGCCAAGCCCAGACCCGTGCCGGCGAACTTGCGCGCCAGACTGCTGTCGATCTGGCTGAAAGCCTGAAACAGCCGCGCCATGTTCTCCCGCGAGATCCCGATGCCCGCGTCGCTCACCCGGATCTCTAGAAAATCGTCGTGCTCGCTGTCGGCCAGAGGGAAGCTTTGCACCGGCCATGTACCGGGCAGGGTGCCGACGCTGGCACGCGACACGCGCTGCACGCTCAGCACCACGCGGCCCCCGTCTCCACTGAACTTGACCGCGTTCGACAACAGGTTGTAGACGATCTGCTTGGTCTTTCGCATGTCGAGCCGCGACAGTCCGATGCCTTCGCCGGTTTCGAGGTCGAGACGGATGTGCTGGGCTGCCGCCTTGTCCTTGACGATCGACAGGCTGTCCTTCAGGAGGCGCGCGAGGTCAACCGTTTCCATCTCCAGGCTCATCATCCCGGCCTCGACCTTGGACAGGTCGAGGATGTCGTTGATGAGCGAGAGCAGGTGCAGCCCGCTGGTAAAAATATCGCCGATGTACCCCGTTTGCGTATCGCTCATGGAACCCATCAGGCCGTCTTTAAGCGCTTCGGAGAAACCGATGATGGCGTTGAGCGGCGTGCGCAGCTCGTGCGACATGGTCGCCAGAAACTCTGACTTCATGCGGCTCGCATGTTCCAGCTGCAGGTTAGTTTCTTCGAGCGCGCGCTCGAAGCGGCGGCGCTCGGTCACATCGCGCGCCGCCGCAATCACGCCTTGCAGTTCGCCCTCCCGATTGTGGAAGGTGGCGGCGTTGTACGACACCACTGTCTCGACGCCGTTGCGGGCGCGCACCGTGAGCTCGTAGTCGCTCACCCGGTTCTCCGTGAGCACGCGCTCGATGGCGGCATCGGCGCGGTCCGGATCGGTGAAGAAGTTGCGGCACGGTGCGCCGATCAGCTCGTCACGCGCCAGACCGGTGAGCGCCATCATTTGCTGGTTGACGTCGGAAATGATGCCGCGCGGGTCGGTCATCATCAGCGCGTCGATGTTCGATTCGATCAGCGATCGCGTGTAGAACTGCTGATCGCGTAAGCGTTGGTCGAGCTGTGCCTTGGCGGCTTCCACTTGCATCCGCGCCGTGTTGTCAGTCCCGATGAGCAGATAGCCGATGATGGTGTCGTGCGCATCGCGCAGTGCTGTGACAGAGACGATCGCCGGGAAGCGACTGCCGTCCTTGCGGATGTAGGTCAGCTCGTAGATGTCTTCGATTCCGCGCGATGCCTTGAACACCAGCGCCTCGAAGCCCGGCGTGATCTGGGTGCCGAGTTCGAGGCTCAACGCTGCAGCCCGCGCGATCACTTCCTGCGGGTCGGAGATGTCGGCCGGCGTGATGGTGTCGACCGTTTCGGCGGCGGTGTAGCCGAGCATGCGTTCTGCACCGACGTTGAAAATCTGGATGACGCCGCGGGCGTCGGTCGCAATGCTTGAAAAGTTGGCGCTGTTGAAGATGGCGTCTTGCAGCGCGCCGGCCTTGATGAGCGTCTCTCGCCGCCGAAATTCGACGATGCCTTCCGGGCCTGATGTTTCAGCGGTGTCCATGATTCAGGTGAACCGCGTTTCGGATCTGTCCGACGTGTGCGACTTGTCCGACGCGTGCGACTTGTTCAGGTCTGCAATCGCGACTGCCTTGCCGTGGGTGAATGCGGCGGCGCGGAACCGACTCGCCCGTTCGTTGTCCAGGGTGACATCGTTGGTTTCGGCGCGTCCGATCTTCGTCATCGGCGTTTGCGGCACCAACCTCTCTCTGGCACTTGAACCGTTGAGTTGAATCAGTCTGGGCATGGGTCGTTCCGATCTACACGTTTGGTGAGGTGCGAGACGGCTCCAACGGCTGCGGCAAACATACGGTCATCTGCAGTCGAAGGAAAAAACCGTGTCGGGACTTCCTCAAGAATTATCCAAATTCAGTTCCCCTGTACAACATTGCAAGTCGCAAAACTCTTTTGTATTTTCGACGTCGATACGAAAATTTATTGGGACTAAAGTTCTCGCATTGAAGATAAAAATACAGCAATAGAATCACTCAACTCCTTGTAGTCTAGAACTTGCCCATCCTAATAATGTAGTTCGAGACGCCGTCTATATCGGCCTCGCATCCCAGAACACTGTGCAAATACACCGCGAGAAATTGCCTTGGTCATGCTTTGTATTGGAAACAACAGTTGCAAAACTGAAACTAGTGAAACAGATAGGCCGTGTTCAACAAAAGCGCTTTTGATCGTCAATCCTGAATTTCAGAGAGCGCCGCGGGCTGTTTCGCACAGGCTTGCGCAAGTCGGTTTGTAATTCACCTTAAATCTGTTTGGCACACGAGCCGGCCGGGGGCGACACGGCTGCAGGCCGCTGATTCGACCGGTGATTCCGGGAAATCGCATTCCAGTGCCGCAATAAGGGTAAACCAGCCAATTGTATTTTTGGGAGGAACTAAGGTGGCTGAGTTTAAATCGGCATTTGTACGCTACCGCACAGTTGGCGCTTAAATGACAGTTCAAAATAGCTGATTTATTTGAAATTCGAGACTGCGATGTCGATGTTTTTGAGTTCGAAGTCGAATGAGCGACAGACATGACGATGAAGTCTGTAGAGCCCTACGTCGCGCGCCTGTTGGTAGTCGACGACAGTCCGGAGCAACTCAAATTGCTGCTGGAAGTGCTGCGCGGTGCGTGCTTCGAAATCATTGTTGCTTTCGACGGAATGCAGGGCTACGGTCGCGCCGTCGCACAAGCGCCCGACCTCATCCTGATGGACGTCCGCATGGACCGCACCGACGGCTTTGCAGCCTGTCGGCTGCTCAAGGCCGATCCGCTCACAGCGCACATTCCGGTGATTTTTCTGACGAGTTCCGGCGGCCTCGAGGAGAGGCTGACCGGACTGCGCGAAGGCGCTGTCGACTACGTGCTGAAGCCTTTCGAGCCGGCCGAAGTGCTGGCACGCATTCGTACGCATCTGCGCCCAGCGCTCCCCGCGCCCTCTGTGGCGGAACGGGCTGGAATTGCAGGAGTTGCCGGAGTTACCGGAGGTACCGGAGTTACGGAGGCGAGCACCGCTGCCGCAGCAGACACCGACCAGCAGCCCGACCATGTGCTGGTGCAAGCCGCCCTGCGCCAGGTCGAATCCAACCTGGCCAGCATGCCCACGCTCGCTGAAATTGCACGCCGTGTGGGCACGCACGAGAAGCGGCTGACCAAGGCGTTCCGCCAACAGACCGGCATGTCGGTGTTCGAGTTCGTGCGCGAACAGCGGCTCGGCCTGGCGCGGCGACTGCTCACGCAAACGCCGCTTGGTATTGCCGACATCGCTGCGGAGGCGGGCTTCTCGAGTGCCGCCAACTTCGCCACCGCATTCAAGGCCGGACTGGGTACATCGCCGAGCGAATACCGGGCCCAGCTGGCATCGCGGCAAAGGCCGTCTTGAGGCTGGCGTCGTCGCGGATCGAAGCCTGCAGCCTCGCTGCGCTGGCTTTGTTATCTGCGTTGTCGGCGCTGTCGATGCTTTCTACGTTCGCAGCGGCCAACACCGCAATCGCTGCAAGCGTGGCAACGCCATCCCCCGATACAGTGCAGGCCGCGGATGCCCACTGGCCGATGTCGCTCACCAGCCGCATCCAGATACTCGAAGACGCCACTAGCAGGCTCTCTTTGGAGGACGTACTGGCCAAGGCAGACCCCTTGCAGCCGGCCGCGGTCTCGGGCGCTTCGTCGCACTTCGTTCCGGCCACGACGAGCCTGCTCCAGCCAGGCTTCTCGCAGTCGGCCTGGTGGCTGCGCCTGCGCATCGCCAACGACGCCGGCAGCGAGCAACGCTTGCGACTGTTGCTGCGTTCACCTCGACTGCAGTACGTCGATTTCTACTGGAACATCCCTGGCGCGGAGCCCGCCGGCTGGCAGCACAGTCGCGCCGGCACCGCGGTCAGGGTCAGCGAGCAGGAGCCCGCGCGGCGCGAGCCTCTGCTGCCGATCAACCTCGACCCGGGCCAGCGCGCCGAAGTGCTGGTGCGAATTGCCAGTGCATCGAGCATGCAGATCCAGCCCTGGCTCTATCCGGCCGATGCCTGGCTCGACCGTGAAACGCGCGATGCGTTGAAGGACGGTGCGCTCATCGGCGGCCTGCTGATGATGGCCGCGTATTCGCTCGTGCTCTGGCTGCTGTCGCGCAGCGGGACGATGGGCTGGCAGTGCGCCGGTTTCGCGATCCTCGCCCTGTATGAGGGGTCGTTCCGCGGCTTGACGCGCTTCTATCTTTGGCCGGAAAGCCCCGTATGGGCTTCGCGTGCGCCCGGCGTCCTGGGAGGCGCATGCGTGCTGGTGCTGATGTTCTATCTGCACAGCCTGACGCTTCGATTGCGAACCCGGCCCACGGGGGGGCGTGGCTACTTCATTGCGCTGGCTGGAGTGCAGTGCGCGGTGTGCGTGGGCATGCTCGTCGGCAACTACTACGTCTTCACCCAGATCAACCTCGGCGTGTCGTTGCTCATCGTCGGCAGCCTCATCGTTGCGGGCTACCTGTACGTGCGTCGCGAAGGCGGCCACCACAAGCTGCTGCTCTGCGCCATCTTGTTCGCGCTGCTGAGCGTGGGCATTCGCACCGTGGGACTGCAGGGCGCGCTGCCGCCCATGCTGGCAGGCGTTCGCAACTACGCGACGGGGTTCACGACCGCTGTCGCCGCGCTGGTCGCGCTGGCGGTGTGGGCCTACCAGACCTCACAACAGCGTCAGCAGATCCAGCAAAGGATGATCGACCTCTTGAGCCGCCAGCACCATCGTCTGCGCCGTGCTGTGGCGCGTCAGACGCGGGCCCTCAACACCGCGCTGGCCGCAGCCGAAAGCAACTACCAGAAGCAGGTCCGCATCATGTCTTTCATCGGCCACGACCTGCGTGCGCCGCTTGCCACCATCGTCGGCTATGCACGTCTCATGCGGTACGACGAACCGTCGTCCCGCGTCGGCCGCGAGAGCCACCTGGACACCATCGAGCGCGAGGCGACCTACCAGCTCACGCTGATCGACGAGCTGCTCGAACATGCGCGCGGCGAGCGCGACCAGCTCACGTTGAATCCGACTGCGGTCGACCTGGCCGGCCTGCTGGATGCCGTCACGCAGCACGCGGCGAGCTTCGCAGCGCAGCAGCGCAACGCGTTCATTTTCGTGCCCGACCCGGCCGGACCGCGCTGGGTGCTGATCGATGCAGCGCGGTTGCAACAGGTGCTGCTTCACTTGCTGGCCAACGCCGGAACGTTCGCGCGCGATGGCTGCATCAGCCTGCGCGTCGGCTCGCGGCGCGAAACCGAGGGAGGCGACGGTGGCGACGGCGCCTGGCGATTGAGTTTCGAAGTGACCGACACCGGAACGGGGGTCGAAGCCGAAGACCTCGCTCGGGCCGCCGACAGCTTCGAGCAGGCCCAACCGGTCGACGGCGCACCGGGGGTTCCTGGCAGCGGTGGCGCTGCCGGGCAAAGCAGTCTCGGACTCGGACTCTTCATCGCGCAGCGCATCGTGCAACGCATGGGCGGCGAGCTGTCGCTGCGGTGCGACGCGGGACGTGGGTGTCGTTTCAGATTCGAGTTGCTGGTGCCGGAGGCCGAGCCTTTGCCGGCTGCTACACCGGCGAGTCCCAGCGCGCCCGCAGCGCCGGTTGCGCCCACTGCATCGCCCATGCCGATCGGCGAGCCCGGTGATTTTCCGACCGCCGATGCGCTGGCACGGCTGCATCGCCTGGCAGGCGACGGCCAGTGGAGTGCGATCGACGATTGGCTGGCGCAAACGCTGATGGCACAACCGGAATGCAGCGGGTTTGTCGCCGCCGTGCGCGCTGCCTTGTCGGCACTCGATTTCGATCGCATTCAGCGCATGGCGACACCGTCGCTGCCCGAGCGCGCTGCCTGGCCCGCTACCTGAATCGATCGAGGCCGACGATCGATGCGGTGGGTCTACAGCTCGACGAAGTTGCTTTCCACTGAGATGCCGCCTTCGGTGTTGAGTACGAAGGTCAGGTTCTTGGTTGTCGATTGGCCGGACTCGCCATCCGTTTGCACCAACGCCGAGGCGCGATCGTCCCCGGCCTGGTCCAGGCGCGCGTAGAAGTGCGAAACCGTGATGCCGTCCAGATCGGCGAGCGGCTTGAGGAACGCGATGAACGCCGTTGCCGTGATGCCGTCGTCTTGAATGGCGCGCCAGTGTTGCAGCAGCGTGAGATTGGAAGCGTGGCGCGCCTGCGCTGCATCGAGCGCTTCGACGCTGCCGATGTTCTCTTCACCGCAAATGACATCCAAGCCATCGAGAGGCGACGGATGAATCGAGTCCTTGTTGTTCATTGTGTTTGCTACAGAGTTCGCCATGCGGTCAATGCGCGAACCTCGCGTCCGACCGACGTTGCGCGTCGGGCGCATTGGCCGATGGGTCGGTCAGGATGAGCACCGCGCGGTAGGCGGCGCGGCCGGCACCCTTGGCGTCTTCGGCCAGCTGCTTCCAGCTCAGCGCCCGCTCCAGCGGCGTCGGCGCGACAGACGTGGGCCGCACCAAAGCGTTGGTGATTTCCAGCAGGCCACCGACCGAGGTCATGCACAGCTCGATGGCGTCCATCTCGGAACGCGTGATCTCGGTGCCTGCCGTGGTGGCGGTGGACAAGGCATGCGAGCCCGTCTGCTCCCGCACAGCGGCCATCGCATCCTGCAACGCCAGGGCTGCAGCCTGAATCAACGCGCTGGCTTCTTCCCTGGACGCGTTGTCGGCACAGCGGTACTGCATCGGCTTTGTGGTGGCTTCCGAAAGTGGGGCGAAAAGGCAGTTCATGAGCAGCTCCATCAGGTGTCGGCACGCAGTAACCAAAAGGGCTACCGGGGGTTGAACAGATTGTTGGCCGCCTGAAAAGGCGCGACCTTTGAATGCGGGCGGAAACCATTGATTGACGTTTGCTTTCGGGGGCGGATCGCCCGATCCGTGATGAATTGCGTTGAATGCCTGAACCATTGCGAAGCGATCCACGTCGTCCGACAGGTCACCTCCATAGCCCTTAAGCGCTAGACCTTCTTGCGAATAGGCGGGTCGTGCACCCCTCCCTAGACTTTCCGGACGAGGTCTGAGAGGCGCGCATTTTCGCGGCGTCGAAGTACCGCCAGCGCGGAACTGAGGGCCGCGCGTGGGGGTCGAATGGAACGGTATTCGAAGGTGGGTGGGGCATGCATCGCGCGCCGATGGATTGCGCGTGAAATGGCATTGAATGCGATCGTGGTGGTCCTGGTGTCCTTGACTCCATTGCAACCCGCATCGGCACAGCAGGTCCTCGACGCAGAGGCCGCTGCCAGCAAACAGGAACAAGCCCGCCTCGCCGACACCGACACGCTGTTCGCGCTCACCAACGACGGCGCCGTGCTGTACGCCAACGATGCCGTCAAGCTGTCGGGCTATCAATATTGCAGCCAGGCCGTCGCGCTCGCCGAGGCCGGTGAATTCCGGCAAAGCGTGCGGGCCGCCAGCAAGGCGCTGCACCTGGCCAACACCACCAGAGACCCCAACCTGCTCGCGATGGCCAACCGCGATCTGGCCATCGTCTACAGCTACTCGGGCCAACTCGACAAGGCCGAAGACTTTGCCCGCGAGGCGCTCAAGTACCCGGCGCGCGAACCCAAGCTGGTGGTCGGTCCCGCCAACAAGGTGTTGGGCGATGTGCAGACGCGCCGCGGCGATTATTCGGGCGCGGTGCGCAGCTACGACGTCGCGCTGGCCAACAGCTCCGAGCGCTACATGCCGCTGGTCAAGTCGTCGCTGGTCAATGCGTTGATCGAGTCGGGCGATGCGGTGCGCGCGCGCGAAGTCATCGGCACCATCGCGCCTGCCAAGGAGCCGTCGCTCGCAGCCCAGTTCGACCGCACCCGCGCCCGCCTGCTGCTGGCCGAAAACAAGCCGGCCGAAGCGCGCGATTTGTACCGGCAACTCACCACGCGCACTGTCGGCACAGACACCGGCTACTACCAGCTCTGGGCATGGGACGGCGTGGCCCGCAGCGAGCTGGCGCTGGGCCAGAAGCAGGCGGCGGCCGATGCCGTCGGCCATGCGCTCGGCGGTGTGGACGCAGTGCGCTCGCGCTTTCGCAGCGAAGAATTCAAGATGGGTTTGTTCTCCGATCTGCAGTCGGTGTTCGAGCGTGCCATCGGCTTGTACGGCGATGTCGGCGATGCACGGCAGGCCTTCGAAGTTAGCGAGCACAGCCGCTCGCGTGCGCTGCTCGACGCGGTGCGCGGCCGTGCTGCGGTGTCGGGCGAAGCTGTGGCAACGGTCGACCTCGCGACGCTGCAAAAGACGCTCAGGCCCGACGAGCGCGTGGTGCAGTTCCACTCCCTGCCCGACCGTTTGCAGGTGTGGGTGGTGAGCCCGACCGCCATCGCCGAGAAGAGCGTCGCCATTTCGCGCGACGACCTCACCGAAGCGGTCGAGTCGTTTCGCAATTCCGTCGTGCGCGGCCGGCGCACCGCCATCGCCACCGCCGACAAGCTGGGCGCGCAACTGCTGGGGCCGCTCGACTTGCAAGACGGCCAGCGGCTGATCGTGGTCCCGCATGGGCCGCTGCATTACCTGCCATTCCAGGCGCTGCGGCTGAACGGTCGTTACGTGATCGAGACGCATCCGGTGTCGGTCTCTCCATCGATGAGCATCGCGGTGCAACTTGCGCAACGCAGCCCGCGCGTATCGGCATCGCTCACCGCTTTCGGCAATCCACGCATCGACGAAAAGTACGAGCTGCCCGGCGCCGAGATCGAGGTCAAGCAACTGGCGCAACTGTTCCCGCGCAACAACCTCTACATCGGCGCGGCCGCCACCAAGACGCAGTTTCGCGATATCGCATCGCGCTCTCCGCTGATGCACGTCGCGGCACATGCCGAGGCCGACCAGATCGATCCGCTCTATTCGCGCATCTTGCTGGCCAACGAAAACGGCAAGCAGAACTTCTTGGAAGCGCACGAAATCCTGGGACTGCCGATGCAGGGCACTGCGCTCGTCACGCTCTCTGCCTGCGAGTCGGGCCTGGGCCGTATCGCGCAAGGCGACGAAGTGCTCGGCTTCACGCGGTCGTTTCTGTCGGCCGGCACATCGAGTCTCATCGCCTCGCTCTGGCCGGTGTCCGACGACGCCACCGAGGTGCTGATGACAACGCTCTACACCGAGCTCTCCAAAGGCCGTGACGTGCAGCTTGCCATGCAGGCAGGCCAATTGGCCGTCTTGAAGAACCCGCGCATGTCGCATCCATTTTTCTGGGCCCCGTTCAACCTGATCGGCAATTGGCGCCTAACGGTCGGAGGAGCCGGAGCATGAAGCGCTCGCCACTCCTGATCTCGATGCTGATGGCCTTCGGCGCTCATTACGCGCAACTGTCGCACGCTGCCGATGCTGTGCTGCCGCTTCTGCCGACCAAGGACCCGTGCAGCAGGTGCGATCGGCCGGTGGCACAGGCTGGGTCTACTGGTTCGGCCACCAACCCGAACAGCCAGTCACTGCCCGTCGCGCCAACGCCGACAGTGACCGCCTTCCGGCTGAACGACCTTCGCCTGAATGGCGCGCAGACGCTGTCGAGTGACGAACTCAAGAGCGTGACGCAGCCCTACATCGGGCGCGACGTGACGCTCGGCGACCTCGAAGCCTTGGCGCAGGCCATCACCGCGCAGTACCGGGCGCGGGGCTACTTTTTGGCGACCGCCATCGTGCCGGTGCAGGCGGTGCGTGATGGCATCGTGGAGATCAGCATCATCGAAGGGCGGTTGGGCAAGGTGGAGGTCAACGTTGCCGCCGACGCGCCGATGAGCGAAGCACGTGTGCGTGGATTCCTGAGCGGGCTCGCGGTTGGCGAAGCGGTCAATGCACCGGTCTATGAGCGATCGATGCTGCTGCTGTCGGACCAGCCCGGCATCCGTGTGTCGTCGGGCTTGCAGGAAGGCACCCAGACCGGCACCACCGATCTGTCGGTCGACGTCGTGGCTGTGCCGCGCTGGGCCTTTACCGCCGAGGCGGATAACCACGGGACGCTCGAATCGGGCCGCTACCGGGTCGGCGGGACGGCACGCTGGCTGAGCCCTTTCGGCATCGGCGACAACCTCGACCTGCGGGTGATGGTTTCCAACAGCAATGCGTTGCAGTTCGGCCGTCTCGCGTACGAAGCACCCATCGGCACCAGCGGCCTGCGCGCCGGCATCGGGCTGTCGCGCGTGGCCTATGCGCTGGGCGGAAACTTCGTCGACCTCGATGCCAGGGGCACCGCCAACGTGCTCGATTTCGCGCTCAACTATCCATTGATCCGGCAGCGGCAGCAGAACCTCTTCTTGCGGCTCACGGCCGATACAAAAAACCTGACGGACGAAATGCGCGCCGTCGACTTCACATCGAAAAAGAAGGTGCATGGCCTTGGCCTCGGCTGGACATGGGAGCGCCGCGACGACGTGCTGGGCGGCGGCTACTGGGCCAGCTCGGGCACGCTGTACCGCGGCTCGCTGCGCATCGAAGACGAGATCAGCCTGCAAAACGACGCGAGCAGTGCGGGTCGCCATACCGAGGGCAGTTTCAGCAAGGGGACGTTCCAGCTGTCGCGCCTGCAATCGATCGTCGATCGGCATTCGCTGTACCTGTCGGTCGGCGGTCAAGCCGCTAGCAAGAACCTGGATGCGTCGGAAAAACTGTCGCTCGGTGGCGCGCGCGCGGTGCGGGCCTATTCGTCGTCCGAAGCATTGGTCGACCAGGGCCTGATCGGCACCGTCGAATGGCGCTGGTCGTACAACGCCGAGCTCAGTCCGTTCGCTTTCTACGACGCTGCGCGCGGCAAATACGCGCGCAGTCCGACCGCCTTCGACGGGCCGAACAACATCAGCTTGCGCGGCTATGGCCTCGGCGTGTCATGGGCGCGTTCAGGCAACTTCGCGATCAACGCGACGCTCGCCTGGCGCGACGGCACGCGTCCTGCACAGTCCGACGGCGGTGGCCGCAATCCGCGCTTGTTCGTGCAGGCGCAGAAGAGTTTTTGACGGGACGATTCGCATGAAAAAAACTTCTTCGTCCCTCCGAACGAGGCGTCCGTCGCATTGGCGATTGCGTCCGCTGGCCCTGTCGCTGGCCTGCATCGGCATGGCGCCGGCCGGCGCGCAGACCGTGCCGACCAACGCCACCCTGGGTGCAGGCGCGGCCACCGTGGGCGCGCCCATTGCCTTGCCAAACGGCGGCCTTGCGCTGGGCATCAACCAAACGTCGCAGCGCGCTGTCCTCAACTGGCAGACCTTTTCCATCGGTGCGCTGGACCGCGTCAACATCGCTCAGGACAAGGGGCCGACGAGCGTGCTGCTCAACCGGGTGACCGGCGCGCAAGCCTCACAAATCCAGGGCCAACTCAACGCCAATGGGCAGGTCTACTTGGTCAATCCGAATGGCGTCACTTTCTCCAGCACCTCGCAGGTAAGCGTGGGTGGCCTGGTGGCTTCGACGTTGAACATGGTCGATGACGCGCAGTTCAGCGGCTTCATGTCGGGCACGTCGAAGCAATTCGCGTTCGAGCTCCCCGTCGGAAAAGCCGGCACGGTACTCAACCAGGGCACCATCACCGCCGCCGATGGCGGCATCGTTGCGCTCATAGGCGCCCAGGCGCGCAACGAAGGTTCGATCAACGTGGCGCGCGGGTCCATCGGGCTGGCGGCCGGGCAGCGGGTCACGCTCGACTTCGACGGCGACGGCCTCACCAGCTTTCATGTCGACCCGACCGTGTTAGCCGCCAGCGCCAGGGCCGAGAACGCGGCCAGTGGCGTGCTGTCGGCCAGCGGCGGCCGCGTGGTCATGGTGGGCGCATCGAGCGCCGCTGAAACTGTGGTCAACCAGGCGGGGATCGTGCGCGCGCAATCCATCAGCAACCGGGGCGGCGAGATCATTCTTGGAAGCAGCGGCGGCGCGGTCGGCAATGCCATCGTGATGTCGGGGGGTCAACTCGACGTGAGCGGTGTCGAGGCCGGAGTGGCGGGCGGCCGCATCGACGTGCGCGCGCCTTTGCTGCGCATTGCCGCCGGCACGTTGAATGCGGGCGGCGCCACGGCCGGCGGCAGCATCACGACCCAAGCCGCCATCGTCGAAGTCGGCCGAGGCGTCGTGATCGATGCGCACGGTGGCAGCGGCGCCAACGGCAACTGGACGCTGGATTCGGGCCGCACGCTGGTCGTCACCCAGGCCGACCCCATCCCCGACGCCTCGGTTGCCATCCAGCCTTTCGGCACATCGAAGCTCGCCGATTCGACATTGGGGGCCACGATGGGTCGCGCCACCGATGTGGTGCTGGCTTCGCATGCGCTGCCGCAGCAGGTCGCCAACTTTGGCGGCGGCGTGCAGTTCGACAACGGCTCGCAAGTCATCAAGACCGAAGGCCGTGCATCGCAGTTGACCGTCAACTCGGATCGAAGCGTTGTCATGGACGCGAATTCGGCACTGCGCTCGACCGCCGGCGCGCTCAACATCGATTTCAATGCCGACGCCAGCGGCGTGCTGTTGCCCGCCACACCGGCCGTGACCGACCGCAACGACAACAACCAGCGGGTCGGCAATATCTCCATCTCCGGCACCCGCATCGAAACCGCTGGCGGGAACCTGCGGCTCTACGGGCAGAGCGATGCGGTCAACGGACGCGCACTGGGCGCCACTTCGAGCAGCGGCGGCGGCGTGGTCAACGGCGTCACCATTTCCGACAGCGCCATCTCGACGTGCGCGCAGGCGGGCGGCGTATGCGGTGGCAGCGGCAGCATCCTGGTGCGCGGGCAAGGCGCGACCGCGGGTGGTACGGGCCAGACCGTGGTGGCGGGGCCGGGCGTGCGCGTCGATGGCGGCAGCTTCGAGACCGGCAGCGGCACCATTTCAATGGACGGCCGCGGCGGGCTGGCGCAAACCGGCGTGACGATCACCGGCCTCTTCGGCGAAGCCTTCACGACACCCTCGTCGTTGCGATCTTCCAGTGGCGACATCACGCTGGTCGGCAGCACCCGAAGCTGGACGGCCGGCGAAACCAGCGGCACGCTGCAAAACGTCAACGGCGGCTCGGGTATCGAACTGGCGCAGGCCGGCATCGCGACCGGCGGCAACGTCCGGCTCGACGGCAGCGGTGCCGACCTTACCGGCCTGATGAACCAAGCGGCCTTTAAGACGGCCGCGGCCGCAGCGAACAACGGCGCGGGGAGCACGTTCGATGCATCGAACGGCGTCACGATGGCCGATTCGAGCATCGTCGTAGGGGCAGGCAAGTCGCTCGACCTGCTGGGAACGGCGGGCAGCCGCGGTTTCTCGGTCACCGGCAACAAGGCGCCCGTGCTCACGCTCGATGCCAACGACGCCTTCGGTGTGGTGGTTCGCGCCAACGCGTCCAACGGCCTTCAGGCCGAAGGGGGGCGCATCACGATCAATGGTCGTGGCAGCGATGTGGCGCTGGCGCAATTCGGTGGTGACGCAGGCCCGACCTTCGGCATCCAGCCGCCGGGCGAATCGATTCTTGGCGCGCAGCCACGCACCCTGCTGTCGACGCGCAGCCAGACCATGGCGGGCGGCAACATCGCGATCAGCGGACGGAACGTCGTGATCGCCGGCAGCGGCACCGCGGCGGTCATCGACAGCGGCGGCGCCGGGCAATCGGGAAACATCGCTGTCACCGGCACGGCCGTCGGCGGCGTCAACGCCAGCGGCATCGTGGTGATCGGCGACACGGTCGAGCTGAACGCAAGCGCGACGTCGGCCGTCGGCAATGCCGGTCGCATCGACGTGGTCGGCGACAAGTCGCTCTATGCGAACGGCCGCCTTTCTGCGCGGGGCGGTTCGGCAGGCGGCAATGGTGGCCGCATCGAAACCTCGGCGCCCGCGTTGCAGCTGCAAGGGATTCGGGTAGATGCCTCGGCATCGGCCGGCCAGGCCGGAAGTTGGGTGATCGACCCGGTGGATGTCACCATCGCCCACGGCGCTGCCGCAGGCACATTGCCGACCAATCCATTCGTGCCGCTCGTTGCATCCACCGTGCAGGACGGCGACATCAACTTCGCGCTCGACAACAACACCGGCGTGACCATCACCACCGGCACGCCGGCGCCGACCACGGTCGGCAACGTCACCTTCGGCCTCAACACCGTCATCCAGCGCACCAGCGCAGGTGCGCCGGTGAAGTTCGAGATCGACGCCAACGCGGGCATCACGGCCTTCAACCCGACGGTGATCCAGTCGACCGGCGGTGCGCTGGACGTGGTGCTCAGTGCCGGCCTGGGCGGCGTCGGCGGCAACGTCGACTACAGCGGACAGATCACCACCAACGGCGGCAGCGTGTCGATGACCGGTACCAGCCTGTTCGCCACCTGCGGCGTGTGCCTGACCAACGCGAAAGTCGACACGCGTGTCGGGCAAAGCGATGCCAATGCAGGCGGCGCGGTGCAGCTGATCGGCACACGCAACCCCGGGGCTTACTTCTTTCTGGCGCCGGCGGTCGTCGGTCTCACGGGCTCGACGATCCAGAGCGCAACCGGTGACGTCACGCTGTCGGGCATCAGCAATGCCACTGGCACCGGCGTGCAACTGATCTCCAACTTCAACGGGACGGACAGCAGCATTTCCACCACCAGCGGCGCCATCCGGATCACGGGCGTCGGGAACTCCTTGTCGGGCAGCGGTGCACCCACGGCAGGGCACGGCGTCGAGATCAACGGCGCCACCGTCCAAAGCGTCAGCGGCAACATCAGCGTGCACGGCCTGCGTGCGGTACAGACGCCCGACTCGCCTGTCGGCAACGGTGTTCGCATCGTCAATGGCGGCAGCGTTACTACGCTGGGCGCGGGCAACATCGAAATCACCGGCGAGTCGCAGATCGCGGATGCCGGCATCTTTATTCAAGGGCCCATCGGCACGGGCATTCCCATTCCTGCATCTCGCGTGGCGGGCGGCGGCAACGTGGTGTTGCGCGCCGCGAGCGGCGGTGCGGCCGATGCACTGGCCGTTGGCGGCGCCGTCAACGCCGGCGGCGTGCTCGACCTCCGACCCGGTGGCGTCGATGCGGCAGGCAACGCCGCCGACCGCATCGCCAACCCCATCACGCTGGGTGGCGCGGCGGCCAACGGCTTCGCTGTCAGTGCCGACGAACTGACGCGCATCACGGCCGGTTCGATCGTGGTCGGCAGCAACACGCAGGCCGGCAACATCGACGTGGTCGGGCCGCTGGCCATGGTGTCGCCGCTCACGCTGCAGAACGGTGGCGGCGGCAACATCACGCTCGGCGCATTGGTCAGCGCACCGCAGCTCGGCCTCTTGAGTGCCGGCAACATCACGCAGGCGGCTGGCGCCGGCATCGCCGCGGGCACGCTGCTCGCGCGTTCGACCGGCGGCAATGTGCTGCTCTCGTCCGCGGCCAACGATGTCGGCGTGGTGTCGGGCGGCGCTGCCGGACGCTTCGACTACACCGATGTCAACGCGGTCACGGTCGGCAATGCGTCTGTCATCGGCTTCGATGCAGCGTCGAACACGCCGCAGGCGATCACCGCAGGTTCGATGGCGGCCGATACGGTGTTCTTGCGCACGCTGAGCGGCGACCTCTCGCTCAACACCAGTGTGACGAGCGGCAGCGGTGCCGATCTCGTGGCCGCGGCGCGGTTCCAGAACCTGTCGGCCAACTCCATCGCCGGCGCACCGTGGCGGGTGTGGGCCCAGACATGGATCGGCGAGACACGCAACGGACTGAGCGGCTCCGGGCCTCTGCCCAATCTCTACCACTGCGCGTACCTCGGGTTGTGCAGCGTCGGCGTGACGCCGGGCGACAACCATTTCATCTATGCGCAGCAGCCGACGGCCACGGTGGTCATCGGCAATGCCACTCGACCGGGTGGCTTGCCGAATCCGCCGTTCATCTACAGCCTGACCGGGTTGATATTGGGCGATACCGGGTCGAGCTTTGCCGGTGCGTTGTCGTCGCCCGCCAACGCGTCGAGCCCGCCAGGCGCGTACCCGATCAACGGCGCCTTTGCGTCGGCCGCGGGCTATGCGGTCAACGTGGTGCCGGGCCAGCTCAACGTCGGTGCGGTGCCTGCACCTTCGACCGCGCCGGTGTTCGTGTTGGCCCAGTTGTCTCGATTGCCCAAGCCCGATGTGCTGCGCGAGATGCCCGACAGCTGGATCTACGACCGCAATATCGGCGCGCCGCCGATCTGTTTCGCCACGGGGCCGCTGGATGGCGAGCGTGCACAGCAAGGCGGCGACGTGCTCGCCAGCGAATGGTCTCGCGTGCGCTCCCGGCCCAACCTCACGAGTTGCGTCGACACCGAGCGGCGTAACGGCTGCTCGGACTTCTAGGGGCCGAGGTCTGCGGGGTCGGGTGCGGCCAGCAGCGCGGCATAGGCCTGCTGCGCGCCAGCCTGCAGCGTGCCGCGCTGTTCCAACAACGCGACGCAACGCAGCGCCAGATCGAAAGAGCCATAGCAGCTGTGCGCGATGGCGGCGAGCTGGCGCAACTGCGCATCGCTCATGGCGTCGGGGCGCGTGAGATCGCGCACGTAGACGATGTCGGCCTCCAGCAGTTGACGCAACCCGCGGCCGCCGTCGCCGGGCACCACCGCCGGTGCGATCGGTGCCTGCTTGATCTGGTCGTAGCAATGCGGCATGAAGCCCTGGCGGCGCAGTTCTCCATCGATCTCGCCGAAGGGCGGCTGGCCCTTGTACAGCGTGACGAACGAGACTTCGGTGTGCACCGCGACCGCTTCCCGCAGCTTCGTGCGGCCGCCCTGCAGCACCGCGAGTTCGCTGCCCTGCACGTCGAGCTTGATGAGGTCGAGGTGCGTGATGGTGTCGAGTGCGTCGAGGCGGTGGGTCTGTATGGACACCCGCTGCAGCACCTCCGCCAGCGGCTGCAGCCCGGTGAAAAGCGCGAGTGCCGCAGGGTCGGGTTCGAACAGGCTGGTCATGCCGCTGCCCCGGCAAATGTGCAGCGAGTGGACGGCGCCGTCGCCCAGTGCGTAGGGCAGATAGCGCGCCAGCGGACCCTGGGTCGCCTGCAGCGTGTCGAACGCATCGGCTTGCGGTTCGAAGCCGGTCACGCGGCACCTGCCAGCCGCCAGCATCGACGCATAGGGCGGCTCGCCGTCGATCGGATTGGCGCCGACGTCGACGACCTCGGTCAGTCGTGCCGGCGCGATCAGCGCGTAGATGCCGGTGGTGTTCATGTGTGCGACAGGTAGCGCGCGAAGTTGCCCGTGTAGGTGCGCTGTCCCTGGTGCGCGAGGTTCGATTGCGTGTCGATGACTACCTGTCCGCCTGCGGCACGCCAGCGCCGACAGAATGCGAAGTCTTCGCTGAGGTAGCGGCCGCCGTCCGGCTCTTGCATCGTGTCGAAGAAGCGGTAATGCGGCCAGCCGGCTTCGGCTGGGTCGTCGCTCGCATCGGGGGTGTAGCGCAGCTCGGAAAACTGCGACGCCATGCGATCGAACACGCTGCGCTCGATCAGCATGAACCCGGTCGGCGCCTCCGCCACTTCGACAAAACCATCGGCATCGGCTGCGTGCGTTCCGGCCAATGCATTGACCGGAAAGCGTGCGTAGCGGGCCTCGAAATCCGCGCGTGTGCTGCCCGCAGGCAAGGCCGCTTCGAGTCCTGCGCCGGGCCAGCCATCGCGCTTCTGCGGATAGATGCCCGCCACCACATCGCGCCCCGACAGCAGCAGCCGCAGTGCCGCCTGCGGCTCGAAGCCGATGTCGGCGTCGATCCAGAAAAGATGTGTCCAGCGCGTGTCGGCCATGAACTCGGCGACGAGCCGATTGCGGGCGCGGGTGACGAGGCTGTCGCCATCCAGAAATCGCGTCTGCATCGACATGCCGTGCGTCCAAGCGGTGTTGACGAGCCCGAGCAGGCTGCGCACGTAGATCGAGGTCAGCACGCCGCCGTAGTTGGGCGTTGCGACGAACGGACGAATGTTCTTCAGCGCGGTGAGATCGAGCATCGGCGAATTGTCATGCTGTCTTCTGCCGACGTGTCGACAGCAACGCTCGCAGTTTGGCCGGCGCCACCGGCTTGGTCAGCAGCATGACGCCACCTTGCCGGAGCCGCTGCAGCACCTCCGGCCCGGTGGCGCCCGACACCAGCACCGCCAGCGCATCAGGCTGCAGCTTGCGCGCGGCTTCGATGACGGTCATGCCGTCTTCGTCTCCTGCCAGTTGCAGGTCGCACAGCAGCACGTCGAAGCGAGTGCCGGGCTCGCCGAGCAGCGCCACTGCTTCGCCGAACGTCGCGGCCAAGTTCACCTGGCAGCCCCATTGCTCCAGCAGCATGCGACTGCTTTCGAGGATGGCCGGATCGTCGTCGACCACCAGGCAACGCAGGTGCGCCAACGCCGACGGCGCGACCGGTTGCGGCATCGGCGGTGTGACATCGGCGAGCCGGGCTTCGGGCAGGTCGAGGCTGAAGGTGCTGCCGTTCTGCAAGGCAGAGCGCACCGCGATGCGGGTGCCGAGCAGCCTCGCGATACGTGCGCAAATCGCCAGCCCGAGACCGAAGCCCTGGCGCCGATCGCGCTCGGTGTTTGCGACTTGGTAGAACTCTTCGAAGATGCGGCTCTGATGGATCGGCGCGATACCGACGCCGTTGTCGCGCACCTCGATGCGCACTGCGCCTCCGCGGCGTCGCGCCATCACCAGCACCGTGCCGTCGAGTGGCGCATGCCGCACCGCGTTGCTCACGAGGTTGCCGACGATGCGCAGCAGCAGTGCAGGGTCGCTGCGCACCGCCAGATCGTGATCGCGCCAGACCAGCCGCACGCGCGCTTCGCTGGCTTGCGATGCGTGCTGCGCTTCGAGCTGATCGAACAGCATCGCGAGCGACACGGCGGTGATGGCGGGCGTCAACACCTGTGCATCGAGGCGCGAAATTTCGAGCAGGTCGTCGAGCAGCACGCCCATGAATTCGGTGCTCTCCTGCAAGCGTTGCACGGCGGGCCGCTGCGTTGGCGTGGCAGTCGGCATCAGGCCATCGATGAAGAGGCCCATCGCGTGCAGTGGTTGCCGCAGGTCGTGGCTCGCCGCAGCCAGAAAACGTGCGCGCGACAACGCCGCTTGCTCGGCCTCGGCCATGCGCTGCAGTGCCACGGCGGTGGCTTCGCGCACGCGCTCCTCGCTGACCTGCTGGTTGCGCTGCAGCCGCTCGGCGAGCCGGTTGATGTCGTGCGCCAGGTTGGCGACTTCGTGCGTGCCGCGCGGCACCGATCGGGCGCCTTGCTCGCCCTCCGTCGCGCCGCGTCCGACGACGTCGCAACGCGCATCGAAGTTACCGGCTTCGAGCGCCGCCACCGTGCGCGACACGCGGCGCAATGGCGATGCCACCGCCCGTGCCATGTGCCGCACCGACGCCCATGCGGCGAGCAACGCCACCAGCGCGATGCCGATGCCGGCCATCAGCGAGCGCGTGCGTTCGCGGCCGTATTCGGTGGTGTCGCGAAAGGTCTGCACCACGCCGATGGGCGCATCGCCTGCGGCCGTCGAGCCCTCGGGCGCGAAGGCGCTGGCACGCGAGGCTTCGCGCACCGTAACGGGTGCGGTGAACATGCGCAGCCGCTCCATCGGTGCGGTGCTTGAACCAGCGGTGACGAAGACGCCAGCGCTGTTGCTGATCTCGATGCGCACCACCTGGCCGCCGCGCAATGCCGCGTTGGCCACGTTCTGCAGGGCCGGCACATCGCCCGCATACAGGCTCAGGTCGGACATGGCTGCGACCTGTCGCGCCACCGCCTGGCCTTCGGCATCGAAAGCGCTTTCGAGCGTGCGCAGGCGACTGTGGGTGAACCACGCGGTGAGTGCGATGGCGACCGCGGCGCACGGCACCACGCCGAGCCGGATCAGGTCGCGCTGCAGATTGCCTTGCACGACGAGTGGACGGCTTTGCGAGCGCGACGCTTGCGCCGCAGCGGCCACCGGCGCGGAGTGCGCTACACCCGGGCTCGGCGCGGTCATCGAACGGCAGTCAACCGGTCGGTCAGCTCCCGCTCGTCCGGCACGCGCAAGTTGAGCCCGCGCGCCACCGTCGAGTTGACGCGTACCGTGGCCGGCATCGCGGCTTCGACCAGCACGCCGGCTGCGTTGGTGCCCGCACCGTTACCGCCAGCGCCGCTCACCAGCTTCAGGCCCATGGTGCGCGCCTGCATCGCCAATTGCGATGGCGTCGACACCGCGGCGGCCAGGCCACCGGAGCGCACCAGACCTTCGTTGGCGCCGAACACCGGGAGCCCCGCACCGGCGCCCGCGTGCAGCACCGCGAGCGTCGCGGCCTGGCTGTCGCCGATGAGGTCGGGCAGCACCATCAGCGCATCGTTGCGCGTCAGAACCGCACGCAGCGCGGCGCCGAGCGACTTGGCATCGGGCGCGTATTCGATCTGCAGGTCCCAGCCCTGCGCGGCGCGCTGCAGTTCGCGCAGCAGCGGCTCCGACTCGGCCGTGGCAACGACACCGAGCCGCCGCTTGCCAGGCAACACCGCATCGACCAGCACCAGCTGATCGGCCATGGCCGGGTCGCGCAGCAGCACGCCGACGCGGCGGTCGGGCCGCTTGAATGAGGGGCTGGTTTTCAGGCCTTCGTAGTCGAGCCGCGTCAGCATCACGAGCAGCAAGGGCTCATGGCCCGGCCGCTCGATAGCCGCGCGTGCGGCGCTCGGGCCGACGGCCATGGTGATGTTGGTGTCGGCGGGAACGATCGGGCTCGCGGCAGCGCTGGCGCGCATGCTGCGGGTTCGCACGCCGGTCACGACGCTGCGCTCTTCATCAGCGGTTGCGGTTGCGATGGCGGTCGAGGCGGCGGAGGCAGTCGACAGGTCGGCGCCGCCGTTCGACATCCGCACCACGTCGAAGCGGCTGTTGGGGTCGCGCGCATCTCGCGTCTCGCGCAACTGCCGCAAGAACTCGGTGTGCGGCGCGGTCTCGTCGGCTATCAGCACCGTCAGCCCGCCGGCGTGCGCACCCCCGCCGAACAGTGCGGCGCCCACAGAGGCAACGCCGACGCCGAAGCGCAACGCACGCAGAAGCGTCCTGAGGTGATTCGCAAACATGGGCAGCACGATGCAGCTCAATGTACGGACCCGGCTCATTTCACGCGATAAGGCAGAAGGCCGGTGTCGCGCGTCCAACGGTGGCGTTGCGATGTCGGGCGGCAACGGGTCGCGGCCTGTCGGTCTATGCCCGATGGACTAGCCACCTGCACGACATGCTTCAGATCGTTTCGCGCACTGCCGCCAACTGCGCCGCGATGGCCTGTCGCAAGGCTCGCGGCGCTACCGGTTTGTAGAGCACGGCGACTCCGGCGGCAGCCACTTCGCGCAGCCGGTCGGGCTTGGTTTCTCCGGTAACCAGCAGCCGTGCTGTCGCCAGCCGGATGCCGCGCGGATGCCGCTCGAGCGCGGTGATGACGTCGAGCCCGTTGTCGCCACCCTGCAGCAACAAGTCGCTCACCACCACGTCGGGCGGGCTCTCCCAGCGGTCGGCCAGCGCCAGCGCTTCGGCCCGGCTTGCCGCCGCCAGCACGGTGGCACCCCAGTTGCTCAGCACCACCTGCAGGCCTTCGAGAATGGTGCGCTCGTCGTCGATGACCAGCACCCGCACGCCGTGCAGATCGGCCTCTTCGTCGTGCCCGCCGAGCGTGGTGCCGCCCACCGGTTGGTCCAGCGAAGCGGTGGGCGCCGCGCCGCGCACCAGCACGCGGACCGACGTGCCTTTCTTCGGCCGCGAGATCAGGTCGACCCGCGTGTTCAGCAAAGACGCCAGCCGCTGCACTGTCGCCAACCCAAGGCCCATGCCGCGCGCGCCACGGGTCGCCTGCTTGCCCTGGTCGACTTGGTAGAACTCTTCGAACACCTTCTGCTGGTGCTGTGGCGCGATGCCGATGCCGGTGTCCCACACGTCGATGCGGACGCCCTTGCCGCGCCGCCGAGCGCCGATCAGCACGCCGCCCTCTGTCGTATGGCGCAGCGAGTTCGACACCAGGTTGTTGAGGATGCGCGAGAGCATCACGTAATCGCAGCGCACCCATGCGTCCGTCTTGCGCACCACCAGCCGCAGGTTCTGCTGCTCGGCCACCGCGCGAAAGTTGCGGCTGATTTCGTCGAAAAGGCGGTCCAGCGGAAAGTCGGTCCATTGCGGCTGCAGCACGCCGGCATCGAGTTGCGACAGATTGAGCAGCTCCGAAAAAAGCCGGTCGAGCGAGTCGACGCATTCCTTGATGTGCTCGATGCGCTGCAGCCGCGACGGATCGGTTTCGCCGTTGGCAAGCCCGTCGGAGAACAGCGTGAGTGCGTGCAGCGGTTGCCGCAGGTCATGGCTGGCAGCGGCCAGCAAACGCGTCTTGGCCTGGCTCGCGATTTCCAGCTGCTCGTTCTTGCGCGCGAGCTCGGCGGTGGCGTCGCCGATGCGGCTTTGCAGCATGCGCTGGCTTTGCACCAGTGCGCTCGCCGCCTGATTGAAGCCGCGCTGAAGTCGACGCACTTCGGTCGAGCCTTCGACCGACACGCTGGCGTCTTCGCCGGCGCCGAGCCGGTCGACGGCTTCACCCAGCGCCTTGATCGGTGCGCTGATACGACGCGCCGCCCACCACCCCGCGAGCCCGACGCCCGCCAGGCTGGCGGCCAGCACCACCAGCACGTTGAACCACACCGCCTTGCGCACCGCATGCACCGCGTCGAGGCTGATCTCGACCATCACCTTGCCGATGCGCGCACCGTCTTCTCCGACGATCGGCACCACGGCGCGTAAGCCCTCGTCTCGCGTGCGATCGACCGTCTCGGAGTTGGCGACGATTTCGCCGTCCTCCGACCAGATCTGCACCTGTTGCACGTGCGGTTGCGCGATGCCGGACTGCGCCGTGCGCAGCAGGGCCCGCCGGTCGAGGTGGGTCAGCGGCTGTTGCGCCAGCGTCGCGACCTGCAGCGCCACGGTCTGCGCATTGGCGCGCATCAGGTCGGTCACGCTCGTCAGGTGCTGACCGGTCAGCACGCCGATCGCGCCCAGCGTGGCAACCGTCGCGGGCAGCAGTGCCAGCAACACGAGCTGTTGCGCAAGGGACAGGCGGGGCAAACGCGAGAAAAACGTCACGAATCTGTGGCCGAGTTGGTATCTAATTGTGTTCCGCACAGTCCCCCTTTGAACAGCCCCAATGCAGGCCCCTGCCACAGC
>NZ_JASJXG010000043.1:0-42069 GCF_035018765.1 Variovorax sp. RTB1 | reverse complement strand
TGCGGGGCGAGGGGGCGCACAAGCAAGTCCTGTACGCCGAGCCGGATATTTCCAACCGCCGTGGTGCCGACCGGAGTCCATGCCGCCATCGTCGGGTCGTCGATCAACTGACCCAGCATGGCGCCGGCGGGCACGTGCGGGCCGTGGCCTTCCACGTGATAGATGAAGGCAGGCGCACCGACCGCGAAGATGTAGTCGTGACCGCCGAGCAACTGCACGATCTTCTCGCGCATGGCGGGCAGAAAGCCGGCGAACAGGCGATGGTCTTCCGGGAAGCCGCAGCGGCCCGACATCGGCGCCACCCACACGCTGGCGTTATGCCGCTCGGCCAGCGCCACTACCGCATCCCAGGCCTGGCAGCGGTCGACCGCGGTGCCCACGACAAAAGCAGGGCGTCGGCTCGCGTCCAGTGCATCGCCGATGAGACCGAGCACCATCGGTTCGGGACGGGACTCGGTGCTCACCACGCGGGGCAACACCGGCTCGGTCAGGCAGTCCCAGTCATCGGCTGGAATCGATACCAGCACTGGACCGCGCGGCTCCTGCATGGCGATGTAGTACGCGCGGGCCATCGCCAGCGGCACGTCTTGGGCGCGCGCCGGTTCCACGCTCCACTTGACATAGGGCTTGGGCAGCTCGGTCGCCTGACCGGAGAAAAGGAAGGGGTCGAATGGCAGGATCGACCTTGCCTGCTGGCCGGCGGTGATCACCATCGGCGTCTGGTTTTTGTACGCGGTAAAGATGTTGCCCATCGCATGACCGACGCCGGCCGCCGAATGCAGGTTGACGAAGCTGGCGTTTCGCGTGGCCTGCGCATAACCATCGGCCATGGCCACGACCACGGCTTCCTGCAGGCCCAGCACGTAGCGAAAGTCTGAGGGGAAGTTGCGGAACAGGCCCAGCTCCGTAGAGCCCGGGTTACCGAACATCGTGGTCATGTGGAACGCGCGGAGCAAGTCCAGCACGGCGGTGCGGACGGTGACATGGGTGCTTGCGGCGGTTGCTGTGGCGGCGACAGCATCGGCTCCGTCATTCAGTGCGATGTCGGCTGCAGGGTTTTTTGTCATCGAAGTCTTCTGTGATCCAGGCTTGGTTTCGCCCGTATCTTGCCTCGTGTTCGGACCTTGCGGCGCGTCGGCACGGGCAGTGTCCCTCACGCGCGATTTCCCGCGTCTGCAAACCACAGGACCAGAAAGTCGCTCATCGTGGGTAGCACGACGCTCGGTTCAATGCGTTCCGATACCGTCGGCCGACGAAATCGGGTCGCCGCGGCACTCGCGCGCGCGGCTTCCCGGAAGCTAACGACTACCGACGGTCGCTCTTTCGCATGAACGACACGAGCAGCGCTGTCAGCACCGCACCGCCTGCCGCTGCGATCAAGGTCGCGCGCACGGGCTGGTCCATGATGTATTGCTCGCTTTGCTTGCGCGCGGTCGACAACTGATCCTTGATGTCGGCAACTTTTTTTCCGGCGGCGTTAACGGCGTCCTTCGCGTAGGCGCGGCCTGTTTCGATCGCATCCTTCCCGGTTTGCCTTGCATCGCGCACATAACTGCGGGCCGCGCTGGCTGCATCGTGGCCGAGCACCTTTGCGTCATCGGCGCTGTCCTGCAGAGAGTCCTTTACCGAACTCAGTGCGTCGTCACTGACAGCGCGGGAGGCTTGCGCAAAATTCTTTGCGGTGTCGAGCGCGTCGCCTGCAGTTCCACGAGCTTCATCGGCTAGTTGCGATGGGGATTTGACGTTGTCTGGATTCATGAAACACCTCTATTGAATGACAGGGAGACACCTTGTCGCCCGTGGATGTCAGTTTGGCGGCGAGACGACCTCACGACGTGTCGGCCCGCACGGGGTGGATCCGTAGGGCTTTGACCTATGGTTCGTCGAGCGCCGGCGACCAACATTCCGGCAAATGTGTGACGTAAAACGCGCTATGCGTACGCCCCGGCAGTCGGAGGAGAGGATTGGTGAGAAGAACGGCCTAGCATCGGGGCATGCAGATTCCTGACACCGATACGTCCGAATACGCCGCCCTGATAGAGATGGCCGCCACTGGAGGCCGTGCCCGGGATCCGCGCATTGCGCCTTTTGCAGCTGTGATGACACCACGCTTCTGGGGCCGTTCGCCGGAGCACTCGGCGGGAAAATCGCCGGCGCGAAACGACCGCCAGCAGGCGTTCTACCCGAACTGAATCACCGGTACGGCATCGGCAAACGCGGTGCGCCTCACTTGATTGCGACCTGCGGCACGCGCTGCAGCTTGTCGACGTCGTAGCCCTGGCTTCCGACGAATGCGGTCAGGCGCGCCAGGTCAGATTCTGGGATCGTCGGCGTGCGCGCCATGATCCACACGTAGTCTCGCTTGTCGCGGGTGATCACCGTCTGGGTGTAATCCGGCGAAATGTAAGAGATTCGGTAGTCCGCCTTGATCGGCCACACGTACTGCTGGCCCCACACCGCGTTCGCTCCACCATCCATCACGAAGCCACGCGAGCCGTAGCTTTTGCGCGGCCCGTCTGGCGCATCGGCGTTGAAGCTGAAGGTGGTCGGAATGGTGCCGTCGGCATCGAGCCGGTAGCTGTCTTTGGCGTTGTGCGCGCCCTTTTCCAGGAATGTCGGAATGTTCGCGATGACATACCAGTCGCCCATGAACCGCGGCAAGTCCACCTTGGGTGCCAGCGCGACAGGGCTTCGGCCCGCAGAAGGGGAGGTGGCGCATGCGGCAAGCAGCGCGATCGCTGCGAGGGCCAGCACGGCAACCGGGAGTGTGGTGCGGAGGGTGTTCGACGTGCGCAACTTCATGGGTGTTCGAGGCCAAATATTTCGTTGAGCCGATCATTGCCGGAGGGGCGCAGACGCGTGAAGGCGCCCGCAGAAACCCTGCGTCAGACATGGCGCACATCGAGTCGGCACACGGTCGGATGGACTGCGTTGGAACGACAGCCCGGACACCACCGGTTGGCGCGCTGCTTCCGAGGCGCTCTTCGGCTCGACCAACGGTTGCGCCCCAGGGCGGCCGATCGGTTTTCAATCAACCGATTTTTCATAAGCAACCAAGAAATCAATCGTTCGTGTTTGCCGGGTGCAAACCTAAAGTAAGGGTCTCGTTTGAAGAACAAGACTCGCATGACCGCCATTGCTACAGTCCCATCAACTATGCCAACGGCAACATCGACCGATTCGGCGGCCGACTCGATCTCATCGCAAGCTTTCGAAGTCCGGCGCTTCGACGCACCTGTCGGCGCCGAGATCGTCGGGCTCGATATTTCCAAACCGATTGACGCGGTGGACTTTGCGCGCATCCATCGCGCGCACCTGGATCATCACGTGGTGGTGTTTCGCGACCAGAACGTTTCACCTGAAGCGCAAATCGAGTTCAGCCGCCGATTCGGCCCTCTCGAGATTCATGTGCTGCACCAGTTCCATCTGAAGAATCATCCCGAGATCCTGATCGTTTCGAACATCAAGGAAAACGACGAGCCGATCGGGCTTGGCGACGCCGGTGTGTACTGGCACTCCGACATTTCATACAAGCCGAAGCCGAGCCTGGGTTCGCTGTTGCATGCGCAGGAATTGCCAGCGGAAGGGGGAGACACGCTGTTCGCCGATCAACATCTGGCGTGGGAAGCATTGAGCCCGAAGCTCCAGCAAAAGGTCTTGCATTTGAAGGCCGAGCACAGCTACCTCGCCAAGTACGAAGACCTGCGTGCGAAGAATCCCTGGCGGCCGAAGCTGTCGCAGGCACAGATCGATCAGGTCGCACCTGCGGTGCAGCCGGTGGTTCGCACCCACCCCGAAACGGGCCGCAAGGCGCTGTTCGTAAGCGAGCATTTCACGACCCGCATCGTCGGCCTCCCGCAAGATGAAAGCGACGCACTGCTGGGAGAGCTGTTCGCTCACAGCGTGAAGCCCGAGTTCGTCTATCGCCACGCGTGGAAGCCGCACGACCTGGTGTTCTGGGACAACCGTTCGTTGATGCATCTGGCGGCTGGTACGGCGGGCAACCTTCGTCGGAAGCTCTATCGCACAACTGTCATTGGCGACACGCCAAGGTAGCTGCTCGCCCCCAGGTCGCTGCGCACTTCGTCTCGCGAGTTCGACGCCAAGGTCGAGTGGATCAAGCTGTCGGTTGGTGCGGCCATCAACGACGCCTTGCTGTCAGGCAACAAGGACCGGACCAAGGGCAAGCAAAACGTGAAGCGCATGGCGTCGCTAGGCCACTTTCCGTACTACCTGGTGCGCAACAACACTGCGATCAAGACCATCGCAGATTTCACCGACAAGGACCGCATCGCATTGCCGGCCGCGACGTTCGAGCGGCTGACCGTTCGGCGCTGGGGTCAGCAGCGTTGAGTCGTCGGAGAAAGCTCAGGACGCGATCGGGCGATGAGCCACGTCAGCAACACGGTGTTCCACGCGGTTGACTTCGACTGTGATGTGAACCAGCTCTTCATGGACGCGCAGCTGCTGCTTAAAAAAGTCTGGCTCGACAGCCGCCGTCGTCGCGAGCGAGACGATGCAGGCGTACTTGCCTTTGCCGACGCGCCAGACATGCAGGTCGCACAACGTCGCCTTGACCGGACTGGCATCGATCACCTCCCGAATCTCCTGCACCACAGGCGCGTTCATTTCTGCATCCAGCAGTACCCGACCTGAATCGCGCATCAGCCCGTAGGCCCACACTGCCACCAGCCCGGCACCGACAATTCCCATGACGGGGTCGAGCCACGCTGCGCCCCACAACTTGCCGCCGAACAGCGCGACGATGGCCAGCACGGACGTCGCGGCATCGGCCACCACATGCACGTAGGCGGAGCGAAGGTTCAGGTCCTGGTGATGCGCATGACCATGGGCGTCGTCGTGACCGTGACCGTGGTGTTCGTGCTGATGACCGCCGCGTAGCAGCCACGCGCAAGCGAGGTTGACCAGCAAGCCGATCACGCCGATCGCGATGGCTTCGTCGTAATGGATCGTGGTCGGCGAGGCCAGCCGCTCGACCGATTGGTAGAGCATCAGCGCCGCGACCAGCGTCAGCAGGATCGCGCTGCTGAAGCCGCCGAGCACTTCGATTTTCCAGGTGCCGAAAGCGAAGCGACTGTCGCCAGAAAAGCGTCGGGCTGCTGCATATGCGATGACCGACAAACCCAACGCCAGCGTATGCGAGCTCATGTGCCATCCATCTGCCAGCAGGGCCATGGAGTTGAAGGTCCAGCCGCCTGCGATTTCGACCACCATCATCACGGCGGTCAAAACGACTACCCCCTTGGTCAGGCGTTCGGCGAGTGGATTGCCTTCGTCGAAAGCGTGGGAGTGCTGCCAGCTCAAAGGTGACTGGGCGGCGTCGTCTGTTTGCATTCACATACTCTACCCCAGTATTCGTTCGGTGCCTTTTACAATGCACCATGGCACACACGATCACCGACAAAAAGCCCTTGCTCGCACGCGTCAGGCGCATCAAAGGCCAGGCAGAGGCACTGGAGCGCGCACTTGAAGCCGGCACCGAATGCATGGCGGTGCTGCAGCAGATCGCGGCGATCCGCGGGGCGGTGAAAGGCCTTATGTCGCAAGTGCTCGAAGGGCATCTCCGCGAGCACATAGGGCCAGGGAGCGACGCATCGCATGACCGTATGGAAGACGTCGAGGCCATCGTCTCCGTGCTTCGTTCCTACATGAAATGACAGTCGAGGTGAGGTCGAGGGAACCGCACATGAACGCCGACGTGGCAACGCTGTATATGGGGATACGCTGGGACGCCTGCTCGGCTACTCATCAGTCAATCAATCGAGTTGCGCAATAGCCCGGGCAAAGTAGGCACGGTGCGCACCGGAAAGCAATGTGAAGGCATCGCGATCGCCCGCTGTCGGAAAGACGCCGACCAAGCATTGACCAACTTCAACCGGGTCGCCGTGTGCTGGCCGATAGACATCGCCCGTATACCGGGCATACCGGCCTTCCACCAACTCGCAGCGCGACGCTCTGAGCATTGCGGCGTGTGCTCGATCGAGGTGGTGGCCGACGAAGATCGCGACGTGTTCGTAAATGTCGGTCTTCAGTGAGCCAGAGCGGCAATCGGCCTGGATCTTGTCGTCCACCGACAGGAATTGAAGGGTCAGCACCATTGTTCAATGATGCTTTTTACCTGGCTTTCGTGGTGCCCGTTCGTCGGCTCAAGACGTCCTCAAAGAAGATGATGCGCTGGTGCTGTTTCGCTGTTAAGCGACGTAAGCGACTCACCAATCGCTGCTGGAATCGCCGCCGCCGCCGCCACCGCCACTGTCCCATGAGCCGGCATCGGAAATTCCGAAGTCGGAGCCGCCCATGTCTGCATTGGTATCCGGTCCGAGATTGTTGTCGAAAGCAGGCTGATCGCGACGTTTTTCGGCTATGTCGTCAGACCTGTCGCGTTGGCTGAAGTGCCGCACGGCTTGCTCGACTGCGACCGCGCCCAAGCCAACGGCGGCGCCCGTCATCAACGCGCCACCCAGGCCGGAAGTTGCCGATGGCGCGGCGGGCGCCGGTGTGGCATAGGGGTAGTTGGGTTGTGCCGTCGATCCCGGTGCGTAGCCAGCCGGAACGCCGCCATACGAAGGATTCGGGTAGCCCGTTTGCGCAGTGACCGGCGCACTGCCCGGCGCACCGGGTGCACCGCTTGCACCAGGCCTTGCACCCGAAATTCGCTTGAACATGAAGAAGCCTGCCGCGATCAGCAGCACCACGATGCCTGTCTTGGCCGGTGCGCCGAGACCGGACGACGCGACGCTCTGTGATTCGACCACCTTTGTGGACGCGGGCCGCGCTGCGGACGCTGGTCCATCGATCCGCTGGAGTAAGCCTGCAACCGCTTCTGGCTTGGCAAAAGGCAGGCCTGGCGCCAGCGCCTCGGCCCTGGCGTAGGCTGTCTTCGCCGCCGCGAGCTTGCCTTCTTTGGCGAGCAGTTCCGCGTGTACGAAATGAGCTTTGGCGCTGCCCGGATGCGCCGTCAGCACCGTGGCGATCATGCTGTCGGCTTCGGAGAGTTTTCCGCTCTCCGCCGCCTTGTAGATCTCGTCGATGGAAGGCTCACGAGCGCGGGTCGCGGCAGTGTCGGCCTGTGCCAGCGCCAGGACAGGAACGGTCAGCGCGAGCGCCAGAGCAAGATGACCGAGATGAATGACCAGACGTTTGAACATGGGAGCCTCTTTCCTTCCAAAATTGTTCAAGCGACTAAATCACGCGTGGCTTAGGGCAGGCTTAAAGAAAAGAGTCCCGGCAGGCTTGGCGCCGAGGTCTTGCCGATGTCTCGCCGCGGACTTTCAGCGTTTGCTGCTCGCGATAGAGCGGAGCCAGTCGTCGTGATCTGTCGACAGAAAAATGCCGGCGGCCGCAATCGCTACGATGACGATCGCCGATATGGCGATGTCCCAGTGGCCGCCCTTCAGCTTGCGTGCGTCGATCAGGCGGCCTGCCAGCAGCAAGACGATCGCGCCTGTGCCGAGCAGCAACATCAGGAGCAGAGCGTTTTTCATGGTCCGTAAATGTACGCGGGGTTGCTGTCGACGAACCACCCCCGTCGTGCAGGACAAAAAAAGGCCCGCGCGGGGCGGGCCTTTGGAAGTGTGGCCCTTGAAACCACCTTGGAGAACCAAGCCTCAAGCGTAGTCACGCGGCTGCGACACGCCAAGTCGGTCAAAGGTACACGTTGTCGTACTTTTTCGGAACTAGTTGGCAAAAGTGGCGGAACTTTTGCTGTCCCCTTCACTTTGTCAATTGCCTGGTCAGTCGAGCAGCAGCTTCATTCCGGGGTCGCCTTTTTGCATAGCGCGCTGGTAGGCCGGGCGGGCCGCCACGCGTTGCAGGTAGGCCCGCACATTGGGGTACGGCGCGAGATCGAACGGGAAGAAGTAACGCATGGTGGTCAACGAAAAGACCATCATGATGTCCGCGGCGGTCAGGCGCTCGCCGGCCAGAAAAGGCGTCTTGCCGAGCCGGGTTTCCATCATCGTGAAAGCATCGAGCAGTCGGCTCCGGATGCGCGCGGCGATCGGGTTGTCTGCGGGCAGGTTCAGCCGACTCATCACCATGTTGCGGCCCATCGCAGGCTGGAAATTGCCGTTTGCGTAGTGCCACCAGAAAACATATTGCGCGTAGTCGGGGTGCGTAGGCGCGAGCATCAAGCGCCCGCCGCCATGTCTGCCGATGATGTATTCCATGATGGCGCCCGATTCCGCGAGGACGATTTCGCCGTCTTCGATGACGGGTGCGGTGCCCATGGGATGTAGCGCGACGAGCGAGGGCGGGGCAAGGCCGGTGACTGGGTCACGGACGTGGTGTACGAGGTCGTAGTCGAGGCCGAGTTCTTCGCAGAGCCAGAGAATGCGCTCCGACTGGGATTTGCCGAGGTGATGGACGGTGAGCACAGTTGATTTTCAGGAGGGTTGGAGATGCTCGATCTTGCCCCGACACCGCCCGCGCACGCGGTCGGAACATCCTGGTGTGCTTGCGGGGATGCGTTTGCCCACGCCGGCGCAAGTGATTCGGTGGCTGCCATACAGTGAGGCATGAATCGATTTTTGTTGTTCTACGCAGTAACTGCTTTCTGCGTGGGTGCAGTGAACGAAGCGTCCGCGCAAGCGACCCGCGGCGCGCCCGCCGGTACGACCGCGCAGTGTGCCGATGGCACCTTCAGCTCCGACCCGAGGCGGCCATGCGTCGGACGCAAAGGTGTGCAGTCGCAGGGTGGGGCGGGCTCGACGCCTGTGCAGCCGCAGGTGGCGCCGGCATTTCCGCCCAGCACGCCGCCGCCCTCCAGTTCGCGAGCCCAGGGCTCTTCGATCCAGGGCCTGCCTGCGGGGACCACCCAAATGAACTCGCCGACTCGACGCTAACGCCGACGTTGATCAGCGCCCTGCCGCCGACACCCGTACCAGCGTCGCGGCCCTCGATCCGGTCATGCGACAGAACTCGTCGCGCTCCATGTCCGATGGAAAGCAGTAGACAGTGCAGCGACCGATGACCGCGTGGGACGTGGGCGCATCGGGTGCGGTCCGCCTGAGTTCGCCGTCCCATCGCTGCCAGCCGTCGGAGGCCTGCTCCGCAAAGGTCTGTGCGGAGTCTCCAGCAAGCTGGGTCAAGGCTGCGTAGGGATGACACACCGTGTCAAGAGTGCGCAACTCGCAAACAGCAGTCAGCCGCTTGTCGGGCGTCTGAAAATGAAGGTCGGCGCGGCTGCGAGGCATGCTTCAGCTTAACGCTGCACGGACACGCTCGAACGGATCTGCCACGACCACATCGAGAACGTGCGGCGCCATGCCAACCAGCGCGGTGTATCTGGGTATCAGGAGGATCCTAAAACCATCCTCACCTCAGTCAACCATGTGGTGTGTTGTGTCATCCCGTCTCCGTCCAAGATTCTGATGTGGGGCGACATCGTCAACATCGATGTCGCTTATCTCCCTTGCAGATACGGCGCTGGATTCGTGGCAACGCCATCCTTCCGGACTTCGAAATGCAGCTTGACGCGGTCGGTACCCGTGCTGCCCATGTCGCCGATCTTCTGGCCTTGCTTGACTTGTTCGTCTTCACGCACAAGCACGCGATCCAGATGCGCATAGGCCGTGATCAGCTTGGCGTTGTGCTTGATGATAATCATCGTGCCGTATGACCGCAGCGAATTGCTGACCAGCATGACGCGCCCCGATGCAGCCGCGATAACCGGATCACCGCGGCTGCCGTCGATGTCGATGCCCTTGTTGCGCACCCCGTCATAGCCTGCAATCGTGTTGCCCGCCGCGGGGCGAACGAAGCTGCTGTTGCCTGTTGCCGGCGCGGCTTGTTCCGACGGTCCCGGCTTTGCGGGCGCCTGCCGAGGTCCGCTCTGTTTGCTTGCGGCGCTCTTGACGCTCGCTGGCTGATCCTTCGCGCAACCTGCCAACACGACCGCACTCACTGCGGCAACCAAAACGAATGCTGCGCGCACCCAAATTCTCTGCACCATATGTCTCTGACTTCCCTGACTTTTTTGCACTCGCTCATGCTACACGGCGCTCTCTGACGGGCCGAAGACGCCTGAGAATCCCCGCATGCCTCATGCCGTCTCCCGCCTGCGCGCCGCGCGCCTGGCCCGCAGTGCCAAACCCTTCTTCGCCCGTGGTGGTTTCAAGCGTGAGCGTTGCACGGGTTGCCGTCTGGTTGCCAGTCACTGCATGTGCGCATTGCGTCCGTCCGTCGTCACGCGTGCCGGCGTATGCCTGCTCATGGCCGATATCGAGCCGCTCAAGCCGAGCAACACGGGCTGGTTGATCGCCGATGTGGTGGTCGACACCTTCGCATTCGGATGGTCGCGCACTGAAACCGATCCCGCACTTCTGGCCTTGCTGAGCGACCCGCAGTGGCAACCCTATGTCGTATTCCCAGGCCAGTACGCAGCGCCGGGCCGGGTGGTGCATGCAGTGGCGCCGTCCAGCGCTGCCCATGGTGAACCGGTCAAGCGCCCGCTGTTCATCCTGCTCGATGGCACCTGGGCCGAGGCACGCAAGATGTTTGGGAAAAGCCCGTACCTCGACCCATTGCCCGTGCTCAGTCTGCAGCCCGATCGGTTACCGCACTACAAACTGCGCCGCTCCGGCCGCGACGATCATTTCTGCACCAGCGAAGTGGCTGCGCTCTGCATGAATCTGGCAGGAGAGCACATTGCAGAGCGAACGCTGGACGCGTACCTCGCGGTCTTTACGCACCACTATCTTCAGGCGAAGAATCAGTTGCCTGTCGCGTGGGATGGGGTCGCGCATCTGCGGTTGCGCGAGGCGTCTGTTGGCTAGCCAATATGCGTTGAACCTCCGGTTCAAGCCGGATAGCCGTCGTACGTCCATCAATGTGGCCGGCAGCAGGGCCCGTTGCGTTCCTTCAGCATTAATAAGAGAAGCCGACCTTCGTCAAAATTGCTGAACGGCCAGTTGCCGACGCTAGCGAAGGGCGGCTTCAGGCTCGCGTCCAGGCGTCGCAAAGAGGTAAGTGCTGCTGACAGCCGCTTTGACGGCGGATACACAGGTATTGCGGGAGCGCCGGAGCGCCAGCACGAGGGGTCGCCTTCCTTGGAGCTCTTTAGTGGAGGGCGCCTATCGGGGTTATCGTTCGGCGTCGGCCACCACGCGCTGAAACACCTTACAAGGCTCCAGAGGCCATCCAGGATGACGACAGACGAAGTTCCGTCGGAGACGATCAACACCACGCGACTGCCTGCAGGCATTTGGGCGCTCGGTTTCGTCAGCCTCTTGGCTGACATCTCTTCGGAAATGGTGCACAGCCTGCTGCCGTTATTCATGGTGTCTGCACTTGGCGCAAGTGCCTTCATGGTCGGCTTGGTGGAGGGCGTGGGCGAGGCGACAGCCTTGATGGTGAAGGTCTTTTCGGGCGTGCTTTGCGACTACTTCGGCCGGCGCAAGCCTTTCGCCATTGCCGGCTACGCGTTGGGCGCTTTTTCTAAGCCTTTATTTGCGATAGCCCAGACCACAGGCATGGTCCTGACGGCGCGACTGGTGGACCGGGTTGGCAAGGGGGTGCGAGGCGCCCCGCGAGATGCCTTGGTCGCCGATATCGCGCCGCCACAACTTCGAGGCGCGGCCTTCGGTCTGCGCCAATCACTCGATACGGTCGGTGCATTCATCGGGCCCCTTGTAGCAGTGGGGCTGATGATCGCCTGGTCAAACGACTTCCGGGCGGTGTTCTGGGTCGCCGTCATACCTGCGATAGCGTCCGTCGCATTGCTGGGCGTCGGCGTCCGGGAGCCTGCGCGTGAAGCCGGCTTGAAACGGACGAATCCTCTGCGTCGAGACAACCTGCGCCAGCTCGACCGCGCTTACTGGTGGGTCGTTGCAGTGGGCGCAGTCTTCACTCTTGCCCGCTTTAGCGAGGCATTTCTGGTCCTACGGGCGCAACAGAGCGGGATCCGGATGGCCTGGGTGCCGCTCGTCATGGTTGTGATGAGCCTGGTCTACTCGCTATCGGCCTATCCGTTCGGCAAGCTCTCCGACCGTATGAGCCACCGAGCGTTACTTTCGATGGGTCTGTTGATACTCATTGCTGCCGACCTGGTGCTTGCGTCGAACTCGCACTGGGTCAGTGTCCTGTTGGGCGTGTCGCTTTGGGGCCTGCACATGGGCATGACGCAGGGCCTGCTCGCGACGATGGTTGCCGACGCGGCACCGGATCATCTGCGCGGCACGGCGTTTGGCTTCTTTAACCTGATGAGCGGGTTGGCTGTGCTTGTAGCCAGCGTTCTCGCCGGCTTGCTGTGGGACGGTTTGGGTGCTCCAGCAACATTCATCGCCGGAGCGGCGTTCTGCGTGTTGACGCTGCTCGGTCTGCGGTTCGCCCCGCTTCGTTTGCGGTGATTGACTGGATCAAACACCGACTCGCGTCGCCGCATCTCGCCGCCGCCATACGGCGTTTCGCGCCGCAACTGGATTTCGCTCGTGCCCGCCTGTCCCCGAGCAGCGAAGTGGGGCTGAGGCTGACCTTGAGCGTTCTGCTGTTCATCGGCGCGACGTGGCTCTTCGCAGGGGTGGCCGAAGACGTCGTCACCGGCGATCCGCTCGTCAAGGTCGATCAAATGATCACGCACTGGTTTCAGCGGCACTCGGCAGCCGGCGTCACGCGCTGGATGTTGCTTGTCACTGACGCCCATAACGCCATTCCCATCAGCGCTATCGGCCTTGCGTTCGCGGTTTACTTAGGGTGGCGACGAGATGGGTACTGGCTCCTCACCTTGCTTCTGGTGCTGCCGGGTGGCATGTTGTTAAACCTGGTGCTCAAGCAGATCTTTCAACGCGGGCGCCCCATTCTCGAAGAGCCATTGCTGGGCCTTTCCAGCTATAGCTTTCCGAGCGGCCATGTGACGGCAGCAACGTTGCTCTACGGCGTGCTGGCCGTCTTTCTCGCGACGCGAACGCCCAAGCTAGGCTGGCAGGTGACGCTTTACGCGACGGCCTGCCTGGCAGTTCTGTTGGTGGCAACGACGCGCATCTACCTCGGCGCCCACTATTTCAGCGACGTGGTCGCCGCAGCGGCCTGGGGCACGGCTTGGCTAGTTCTGTGCTCAGTGCTGGTGCGCGAACTCCGGCGACGAACCGCTCTTCGCCGGAGTGCGCAACCGCACTAGGGGTCCACCAACGGGCGCTTTTATGCCGTGTGCGCGCGCCGCTCAGGACGGTGGTGTTGCGTTCGCTCACCCCAACCGATTCACCCCACACCACCGTGCCATGAACACCGCCAGCACCGCGACCGTCTGCATCATGCTGTCGATCGACACCCACTCGTCGATGCCGTGGATGTTTGCGCCGCCCGAAGGGCCGTAGCAGATGGCGGGCGTCTCGCCGTAGAGGTTGAAAAACTTGGCATCGGTCGTTCCGGTGAACGACGTTGAAGTCGCTTCCTTGCCGACGATGTCTTTGTGGGCCTTGGCGATGGCGACAACGATCGGTGCGTCGTCCGGCACGTGGCATCCGTCGGCCTGGAAGCCTTCGTAGACGATCTTGTAGCTCAGTGCAGCGTGGGCGGGATGCGCCTCGTAGGCGGCGGCGAGCACCGCCTCGACTTCGGCCTTGACCTTGCCGACCTTCATGTCCGGATAGAAGCCGATCCGCACGTCTGCGCGACAGGCTGAAGGCACGGACGATGCCCATTCGCCGCCGTTGATCTTGCCGAGGTTGAAGTTGACCGGATGGTCGTGGTGCGCGAAGGAGCGGTAGCGCGCGCTCGGTGCGTTCCATCTGTCTTCGAGCTTTTTCAGTTCGCCGAAAAGGTAGTGAGTGAAGTCGATGGCGCCCACGCCGGTTTGCGCGACGGAGGCGTGCACCGGCTTGCCCAGCACTTCGATGGCGAGCCACAACACGCCCATCTGGCAGGTCATGATGCCGTTCTCGGAGATCGGTTCGGTGATGACGGCGGCGTCGGCGCGGTAGCCGGCCACCAGGCACGCGAGGGCGCCGTTGCCGGTGCATTCTTCTTCGATCACCGACTGAAAGTACACGGGAGACGCGGGCTCCAGGCCGATCGACTTGAGCGCCTTGAACGCCATCGTGTACGCGATGATGCCGGCCTTCATGTCCGATGCGCCGCGGCCATAGACGCGATCGCCTTCGACCCGGCCGGAGAACGGAGAGCCCTCCCACAGCACCTCGGCGCCCGTCGGCACTACGTCGATGTGGCCGTTGAAGATCAGCGAGTTGCCCTTGAACCGGCCGCTCGGCCGGTGGATGCCCACCACGTTCGTGCGGCCGTCGTAAGAGAAGATCGAAGGGGAATAGCCGGGGTGCGCCTTCAGCTTTTCTTCGTCGATCTCGAACTCGTCCACTTGCAGGCCGAGTTCGCCGAAGCGCTCGGCCATGAAGCTTTGCGCGCTCTTCTCGTGGCCGAGCAGGGAAGGGTGCTTGACCAGCGCGCTCAGCATGGCGACGCTTTCATCACGCAGGGCATGGGCAGCGGCGACGATGGCGGATTCGTTCGTCAGAACTTCAATGACTTCTTGCATGAGAACCATTCTGCTATCGAAGGATTGGCAGTGTCGTTGGAAACGGGCAGTGCGGTTGTGGCGGGGTGCGGCGCTGGCGAAGTAGGGTTGCCGCCAAAACGTGCTCGACCGCCGATGCGTTGTGGCGCTAATTCGAATGACGCGGTATTGAATCGTTATTCGATATGAAAAATAGCATTTAACGCTTCATTATCGTTTCACGAAAATGAATAATGAAGCAGAGAGCGCGCTACTAGCCGCCAGTTCCAGTTCCCCACAACCACGAAAGACCACGATGAACAAGACCGAGACCACACGCCGCATCTTTCTGCTGACCATTTCCGCCGGAGCCACTGGCTTCGGGCTCGACGCCATGGCGCAAGCCGCCGTTGATGAAAAAGATCCGCAGGCCGCAGCGCTTGGTTATGTGGCAGACGCCAGCCGAGTCGACGCGAAGAAATTTCCGAAGTACGCCGCCGGCCAGATGTGCAGCAGTTGCGCGTTGTACCAAGGCAAGCCCGCCGACGCGAACGGTGCTTGCCCGCTCTTCGCCGGCAAACAGGTGAGCGCCAAGGGATGGTGCAGCGCCTGGGCGAAAAAGGGATGACGAACTCGCACGCAATGGCCTCGCGCGCGATCAGCCGCAGGACGTTGCTCGGCGCGCTGACACTGCCATGGCTCGTGGGCGGTTGCACCACGCCGCTGCCGCTCGTGCAACCACCAGCGAACGATGCAGGTGCCGTATCGCGGCTGCTTGACAGCGCAGAGGCGCACGGCCTTGCCGCATACCGGCAGATGACCGATATCAATGTCAGCTACAGCGGCAAGTGGCGGCCGCTGGTGGGTCGCATCCAGCCCGAAGTCGTCGACGAAGGCTATCGCGGCAGTTCGCAAGAAAGGCTGCTGCCTTCGACCGCTGTCGTGGCACAGGCCTACACCGGGGCGAAGGGCAACAAGCACGTCTGGTGGCGCAGGGGTGGCACGGCGCCGGACGACGCAGGCGAGGTTGCGGTGTGGTTCAACGGCGTGCGCAGCGCCGATGACGCTGCGCAGCAGGCGGCGGCTCTCGTGGCCGAAGGCTATGGGCTCTTTCTGCTCGGACCGCTCTGGTTGAACGACCGCGGGCTGCGCATGCAGTCGGGCGGCACCGAGCGCGTCGATGGCCGCGTCTGCGATGTCGTCGACGTTTGGTTATCGCCAGGCTTGGGCCGAGTCGCCACCGACCGCGTCGCCCTGTGCATCGACCGCGGCGACGGGCTCGTACATCGAATGCGCTTCACGCTGGAAGGCTTCGCCAACACGCAAGGGGCGGTGGCAGAGGTCGACACCTTCGAGCATGAGCGCCGCTTTGGCGTGACGTGGCCGATGCGATCGTTCGAGCGGATCGTGCATCCCATCGCGTTGCCGGCTCACGATTGGCGCATCACCGGGCTCGATGTGAACCGAGGCTACGAGGCCAGGGAGGTGAGCGGACCGGCGTTCACAGGCGCGGCCGCAGCGGCTGCAACGCCGGTGTAGTTGCAAAGCCGCGCCTCAAGCCCGATCCGCAGTCGTCCGGGCCCGCATCAGCCGCAACCCGTTGGCGACGACCAGCAGCGTCGCACCCATATCGGCGAACACCGCCATCCACATGGTGGCCGTGCCGACCAGAGCGAGCACCATGAAAACGGCCTTGATGCCGAGCGCCAGCGAGATGTTCTGCACCAGCACCGCGTGCGTCTTGCGCGACAGTCGGATGGTTTCCGGAATGCGGCGCAGGTCGTCGTTCATGACGACCACGTCGGCGGCTTCCATGGCGATGTCGGTGCCCATCGCGCCCATCGCAAAGCCGATGTCGGCCTGCGCCAGCGCCGGTGCGTCGTTGATGCCGTCGCCAGTCATCGCAGTGGCGCCGAAGCGCTTCTGCAACGCCTTGATCTCGGCAAGTTTGTCTTCGGGCAACAGGTTGCCTTGTGACTCGTCGATGCCGGCCTCGGCCGCGATGGTCCTTGCCGTCGCGGTGTTGTCTCCGGTCAGCATCACCGGGGTCACGCCGAGCGCTTTGAGTTCCGCGATGGCCTGGCGCGATGATTCCTTGATAGTGTCCGCCACGGCGAAGAGGGCGATAACGCCGCGATCGTCTGCCAGCAGCGTGACCGTACGGCCCTGCTGCTCGTGCGCGGCAAGCTGGGCCGCGATCTCTGCATTGCTGTGGTCGCGCTCCTGCATCAGGCGATGGTTGCCAAGCACGTGGTCGCGTCCACCGACCGTGCCCTGCGTGCCGCGGCCGGGGAGGGCGATGAAGCCTTCAACCGTGTCGGCCTCTGCACGCGCGGCAGGCGAGCCGAGCCCTTGCGCGATGGCTTTCGACACAGGGTGGTCGGAGCGCTCCGCAAGGCTCGTCGCGATCCGGCCGACCCGCTCTTTGTCCGCGTCAGGGCGAAGCACCATCCAGTCGACCAGCTTCGGCTTGCCCTCTGTGATGGTGCCGGTCTTGTCGAGCGCGATGGCCTTGAGGTTACGTGCCTCTTCCAGATAGGTGCCGCCCTTGATCAGGATGCCACGCCGCGCGCCCGCCGCCAGCGCGCTGACGATCGTCACGGGCGTCGAGATCACCAGCGCGCACGGGCAGGCAACCACCAGCAGCACCAGTGCCTTGTAGATGGCTTCGAGCCAGGTGGCGTCCGTCAGCCACGGCATGAGCAGGGCCACGGCCAGCGCCAGCACGAAGACCGATGGCGTGTAGATGGCCGCGAAGCGGTCGACGAAGCGCTGAGTCGGTGCGCGCGTTCCCTGCGCTTCCTCGACCGCGTGAATGATGCGGGCCAGCGTCGTGTTGGACGCAATGCCGGTCACGCGAAACTGGAGTTCGCCCGTCTCGTTGATGGTGCCGGCGTAGACCGTGTCTCCGACGCTGCGATCGACCGGCAGGCTCTCGCCCGTGACCGGCGCCTGGTTCACCGCGCTGCGGCCTTCGGTGACCACGCCGTCGAGCGGCACGCGCTCGCCAGGACGGATGCGCACGATGGCATCGAGCACCACGCCGGCCGATGGCACCGTCTTCCAGCTGCGGTCCGCCTGCTGTACGTCGGCTCCTTCCGGCGCAAGAGCGACAAGGCCTTTGATCGCGTTGCGGGCGCGATCGGCGGCACGCGCTTCGATCAACTCGGCGATGGCGTAGAGCGCCATGACCATCGCGGCTTCCGGCCACTGGCCAATGACAAAGGCGCCGGTGACGGCCACGCTCATCAGCGCGTTGATGTTCAGCCGGCCGCGGCTCAGCGCCTTGATGCCCTTCGAATAGGTCTCGACGCCCGACAGCCAGATTGCGATTGCGGCCATGCCGAGGCCGACGTACTTCATCGCGGGGACATCGCTGGCGAAGAAATGCAGCGTCTCGGCGCCGATGGCCAGTGCGAGCGCGGCGCCGAGGCGAATCACACTGGACGATTGCTCGACATGAGCGTGGCCGTGATCGTGGTCATGCCCCGCATGGTCGTGGCCGTGGTGGCCGTCCTCGGCTGTGTGGGCCGCAGCTTGGCCTGCGCCGCTTCGAGGCGCGCTCACCGGCACTGGTTCGTAACCTGCGCTTTGAATAGCCTTGACAGCCAGCGGAATCACCTCGGCGGGCGCGTTGATGGCCACCGTTCGTGCGCCCAGCTGGAAGTTGAGGCTCTTGATGCCGACGACCTTGTCGAGCGCGCGGCGGATGTCGCTTTCTTCCACCGCACAGTCCATAGCCGGAATGCGGAACACCGTTGCGCCGGCGGGAACGGTTGGCTTGGCCGCGATGGCGGACGGCTTCTCTTTCATTTCAGGCACTGTGGTTTTTGTCATTGGCTCGATTGGAAACCCTGTAGCGGGTTTAGAGTCAAGCGCAAATGTCCAAACGGTTTTTTGGAGGGATTTCGATGAAGATCGGTGAACTGGCGCAAGCCACGGACACGCCCGTAGAGACCATCCGCTTCTACGAAAAGGAAGGGCTGTTGCCGACCCCGGCGCGGACCGAGAGCAACTACCGCATCTACGGCTTGGAGCACGTCGAACGGCTGATGTTCATCCGTCGGTGCCGCTCGCTGGATATGGCGCTGGACGAGATTCGTGCGCTGCTTCGCTTCAAGGAATCGCCGCAGGAAAACTGTGGCGGGGTCAGCGAGCTGCTTGAAGAACATCTCGGGCACGTCGCCCAGCGCATCCGCGAATTGCGTGCTTTGGAGAAGCAGCTGAAGGGCCTTCTGGAGCAGTGTTCGACGACCGCCGCTTCGGGCGATTGCGGCATTCTGAAAGAGCTGTCGAGCGAGGGGCCGGCCCGGGCTTTCAAGCGCGCAGTCACGAAGCACGTGCACGGCACGCACTGAAGCCCAGCGAGCGTGACCGGCGTCTGTCCGGTCGACGACTCGGTGACGGATGTCGCTCCGGAGTGCCCGACTGCTACCTTACGAGAGGCCGCACGGTAGTGAAGCCGCCGTCCACCGCAATCACCTGCCCCGTGAGGCGGGCTGCGCCGTCACTGAGCAGCCAGGCCATGACGTCAGCCACCTGTTCTGCAGTCTGCACGCCGCCCAAAGGGTACTGGCGCGCTGCGCCGTCACGCATGGCGGGCAGCTTCAGCATGCTGGCCGTCATCGGCGTTTCGGTCATGCCCGGTGCCACGGCGTTGATGCGCAGACGCTGCGCGGCGTAGGTGGCTGCGGCGCTGCGCACCAGGGCTTCGATGCCACCCTTGGCCGCAGCGATCGCCTCGTGATTGGCGACGCCGATTCGCGCCACCACCGAGCTCGCGAACACCGCCGCACCAGGCCCGCCCTGCAAAGCGCCGATCCAGGCCTGCAGCATGAATACGGCGCTGTCGAGGTTGACGCGCATCACCTCGCGGTAGGCGTCCTCTCGGGTGCGGTGCAGCGGTGCGATCAGCGTGCTGCCCACGCAGTGCGCCAGCAAGCTGGGCGCGGCGCCGAGCGCCTCCTGGCAGGCGGCAATGGCCTGGGCTGCGCCTTCGGGTGTGGTGGTGTCGGCGGCGATCCGCACGGCGGCTTCGACATCGGCCAGGCGGTCGAGGTCGCGCCCTGCCGCGGCGACGCGGAAGCCCTGTGCGTGCAGTTGGTGTGCCAAGGCGCGGCCGATGCCACCGCTGGCGCCCGTGATGAGAACGATCGAAGTCATGGGATGTATTGCGACGGTGATTGAGTTGGGTGAGATCAGCGGGCTGTGTGCTGCCGGATTTATTGGGCCGGACGTGGCTTTTGGCGGCAGGCATCCGAGCAGTACTTCACCTCGGCCCAGTTCTTCGCCCATCGACGCCGCCAGGTCATGGTCAGGCCACAACTCACGCAGGGTTTGCTGGGCAGCGCTGCCTTGTTGCCTTTAAAGCTTTCTTTGCTCTTTGCCATGTCGCAATGCTACGAGTTTCCGGGTCGATTTGAGGTCAACATCGAGGCAAACTCGGTGGCTGTCGCACTTTAGGCGAGTCAAATCCGGGTCAAACCTTCAGACTTAGCCCATGTGCGGTTGGATGCACTCGGGCTGAAAAATATTCAGCCAGTGAACTCAGCCAGTGAACCCCGCCAGATTCAAGACATGGGACTTGCCCAGCCAGACAGCACAGTCCCGGTGATCGCGCAGCGCATCGCCGGTGTTCGGATGAACGAACACGTCGAGCGTGCCGTGGTTGAGTGCAAGCCATCCCAGTACGTGCGGAAAGTCGTCAGGCGAGATGGCCAGCTGGTAGCTCCACATCGGGTGTGGTCCCACCGGCTTCTCGTGAAAGCGGCCGATGGCGATGCGGCCGGCCAATTCGATCTCGATGGTTTCGCGCAGCGTCCAGGCCGCCGCTCCTGTCGCGGCGTCGAAGTACACGTGGGCGTGCCAGCTGCCGATGGTCGAAGGATTCAACAGGGTCATGTTCATTGCCGGAAGACCTTGAGTTCGCCATTGCGAGGCCAGTCGTCTATTGTCCATGGCGAACTATGAACAGGATTGTCGGAATGAAGAAAAACGCGCTTATCGTCGGGGTCAGCGGTGTCATTGGAAGTGCGCTTGCAGTGCATTTGCTCGCCGATGGCGCATCGGTCTATGGTCTCTCCCGCGGCAGAACGCCCGTCGCTGCCGGCGTGAAGCCCCTCACGGCAGACCTGACCGATCCTGTCGCGCTGGCTGAAGTTCTAGGCTCACTCGATGGCATCGAGTTTTCCAAAGTGTTCTTTACTGCCTGGGCGCGACAGGCGAACGAGAAAGAGAACATCCGCGTCAACGGCGCCATAGTGAGCAACGTGCTCGATGCCGTCGGCCCCGGCTTGCGCGGCGGCCATGCGGCACTGGTCACCGGGCTCAAGCATTACCTCGGCCCCTTCGAGGCATACGGCACCGGCAACGTGCCCATGACGCCGTTCCGCGAAGAGCAAGGGCGGCAGCCGGTCGACAACTTTTATTACGAGCAAGAAGATAGGCTCTTCGCGGCCGCCGAGCGCCATGGCTTCAGCTGGAGCGTGCATCGGCCCCACACCATCATTGGGTTCGCCATAGGCAACGCGATGAACATGGGTGTGACGCTCGCCGTCTATGCCACGCTCTGCAGGGAGACGGGCCAACCGTTCGTATTCCCGGGGTCTGCAGCGCAGTGGGAAGGTCTCACCGACATGACCGATGCGCGGCTGCTCGCCCGTCATCTCACGTGGGCGTCAGACACCGCGGCAGCACGCAATCAGGACTTCAACGTCGTCGATGGCGATGTGTTTCGCTGGAAATGGTTGTGGCCCCGGCTGGCCGAATACTTCGGCATCGAAGCAGCTGACTTCGACGGCACCATGCGCCCGTTGGCCGAGCGGATGCAAGGATGCGCCGGGCAATGGAAGGAGATCGCCGAGCGTCATGCCTTGAAAGAGGCGAATGTCGACAACCTCGTGTCGTGGTGGCACACCGACGCAGACCTTGGCCGGCCGATGGAGGTGCTGGCCGACATGACCAAGAGTCGCAAGGCGGGGTTCCTGGATTTCCAGAGCACGCCGGATGCGTTCACGGATTTGTTCGACAAGCTGAGGGCTGAGCGCGTGATTCCTTGACGGGTTCTCGATGAGCACCGTAGCTCTTCGACGGAACCGTCTGTAGATCTTGTCCACGATGTGGTGAGTTGAGGGTAAACCTTGTAGAGCATCGGTCTTGCAGGCAATGTAATTAATGCCTCAATGGCATCCCGGTTGTCGCCACATTGTGGAGACTGGTTGGCCTGCCGATGTCCATTCAATTCGCAAGGAGCCTCCATGAAAAACCATCGCAAGGCGGTGCGTCAGCGCATCCAGTCAGGACCCACTCTCTGGATGGCGGGAGCGCAAGACGCACTGTCTGCACTGCTCGTCGACCAGTCGGATTTCGACGGCATCTTCACCACCGGATTCGGAATCTCAGCGGCGCTGTTGGGCCAGCCCGACGTGGAGATCTACACGCTCACGGAGAACGTGGCTGTCGTGGATCGCATCGTCAATCTGGTGAACAAGCCCGTGTTCGCCGATGCCGATACCGGCTATGGCAACGTGATCAACATGGCTCGCACGGTGCGCGAGTTCGAGAAGACGGGGGCGGTCGCCATTCAACTCGAAGACCAGTTCAGTCCCAAGCGCTGTCCCGCAGCGGCATCGACCATGCCGGTAATTCCGGTGCGCGATGCTGTCGCAAAGATCAAGGCAGCGGTCGACGCGCGAACCGACCCCGACTTTTTGATCGTTGCGCGCACCGACGTGCTCGATCCGTCCGAGGCCATCGACCGATGCGCACAGTATGCGGAGGCAGGCGCCGATCTGATCCAACCGATCTCGCGGACCTTCAGTCGCTACGAGGACCTGGTCAAGCTGAAAGAGGTGACGGGGCGTCGGCTGTCATTGCAGTTGATGCAGGGCCTATGGATGGCCGATCTCACGCGGGAACAGATCGAGTCCGTCGCGGCCTTCGCGAGCTATCCGCTGATCACGCTGATGAGCACGGTCCATGCGCTGCAGGAAAACCTGCGGGTGATGGCGAGTCGCCGGGGCGGAGACATCGGCAGTCTTCCCTGCGGTCAGACGTCCATGCCGGCATTCAAGGATGTCATCGGCTGGAAGGCCATCGAGGAACGGCAGACGCACTACGAAATGATGACCTGAAGACGGTTACGAAAAAGTCGAGGTCAAGCGCAAGGTAGCGCTGTCACTTCTGCGTAACGTCCGTTGCTGCCATGTCGCCGGATACCTTGGCAGCCGCCAAGGCAACCACAAGCTTCTCGACCTCCCGGTGCATCTGCCGCGCAATCTCCTGCCTGCGTTCCGGCAGCAGGCGCCCAGCGATCGCTGCCACGCTGATGGCCGCGACCGGGTTGTCGGGCGGAAATGCCACGCCGATCGATGCAGTGCCGGGCGTGACGGCGCCCTCCAGAAAAGAGTAGCCGCGCTTTCGGCCTTCCGCGATGGCGCCATACAGAAAATCGGCTGTAAACGACGCGAACTTTTCATAGCGATGGGCGTTCGCCTCGACCAGTGCGTGGGCTTCGGACGCGGGCAATGCACAGAGGATCGCCAGTCCGCCGGCACCGACGCCCAACGGTCTTCTCACCCCGATGTCCAGCGACAGCGACTTGATTGGGAAGTCGCCGAGTGCACGGTTGGCGCAAACAGCTTCCAGTCCGCTGCGCTCGCTCAGATAGACCGTGTCTTGCGTGAATTCAGCCAGGCGCTGCAATGTTGCATCGCACAGTTCAGCGAGCCTGTAGCGGGGGCGCGCAAGCAAGCCCAACTCATGCAGCAGCGGCCCGAGAAAGTACTTTTTGCTGTGCGGGTCGCGATCGAGCATCCCTTCCAACTCCAGTCTCCGAAGCATCCGAAAGCAGGTTGCTTCCGCCAGTCCAGAAGTGGCGACGACTTCGCCGACACGCATGCCGCGACGTCCACGCGAGGCGATCACGCGAAGCACGTCGACTACCCGTTCGATGCTCTGCGTACCGGATCTGGACTCTCCACCTTGTGGAGGGATTTTTGCCTGATCAGTTGCTGTTCGTGTTTTTGCGACCATCGCTCACATCATATGGAGTCCACATTGTGGTTGGCTAACCAATAACCCTGAGTACAGCGAGTGCCGGTGATTCCTGGCATCGAGTCTATGAAGACGCTCAGCAAGTCGAACCGCCTGCTGGGCGATCACGGTGATCGAGTTGCCGGGCATCGGCGGCTCGGCACGCATCGATCCACGAAGCGCCGCGCAAATTGCTGCTGTGATGGAGGAGGCCGCAGCGCTTCTTGGCATCGAAGCCACGACGCTACTCGAGGCATTCCTCAGTGCCGATTGAGGCTCTACATTGTGGAGAAGTGATCGAGCCCTCGGCTCGACCCATTCACTCCAAACCATAGGCCTGACACCTGGAATTCTTTCGCCACATTGTGGTGGCATGGACGTTTACCCTGTGAGGCGACCGATACGGCCTGCCTAACATCGACGCACCAAGAGACCACGGCGAAACAGATGAAGACATTCCGGATCGGCTCGTACCACGTGACGCGCATTGAAGAAATGCTGACGCCGGGATTCAAGCCTGAGTTTCTCTTTCCTGACTACACGCCCGACATCTTCGAAGAGCACAAGGTGCTGTCGACGCCGCGGTTTTGGGACGAGCCCAGCCAGAAGGTCATGTCGAGCATGCACTCGTGGATGATCCGCGACGACAAGCACACCATCCTGATCGACACCGGCTGCGGCAACGACAAGACACGTGCGCTTCCGTTGTTCGAGCGCTTCCATCAATTGCATCTGCCGTACCTCGACCGGCTCACCGAATCCGGCGTGCGTCCCGAGGACGTGACGCTCGTGATCTGCACGCACTTGCACATCGATCACGTCGGCTGGAATACGAGATGGGTGGACGGCAAATGGGTGCCGACCTTTCCCAACGCAAAGTACATCTTCTCGCGTCGCGAATTCGAGCATTGGCAATCGCCGACCGGCGGACACGTCACGATGCCTGAGAACATCGCGGTCATAGAAGACAGCGTGATGCCGGTCATCGAGGCCGGGCAAGCCGAGTTCATCGACGACGGTTCAAGGATCATCGAAGGCCTGTTCTTCCATGACGCGATCGGCCATACCGCCGGTCACGGAATGCTGAAGCTCGAATCCGGCAACGACGCGGCGATCTTTCCCGGCGACTCGCTGCACCAGCCGATGCAGGTGTTTCGCCCCGACTGGAACAGCCGCTTTTGCGAGATGGCGAGCCAGGCTCGCGCCACGCGCCGCTCCATCCTCGACTACTGCCACGACCGCAACGCATTGCTGCTTCCTGCCCACTTCGGCGCGCCGCACGGCGGGTACGTGAAGCGCCATGCGGCCGGCTACGACTTCAGGCCTGCCGACGACCTCGTGGTGGCCGGCTGAGTCCGGTCTTCTCACATCGCACGGTCACCACAAAGATTCATTCCCAATGCCAAACGAATCCTTTCTCTCAGCGCTGTGCGACGCCGTGGGCTCCGCCCAGGTGCTGTCGGACAGCGTGACGTGCGAGTACTACGCCAACGATATCTTCTGGCAGCCGGGCATCGTGCCGATGTGCATCGTGTTGCCGCAAACGCAGGCGCAGGCCGTGGCTGCGGTCAAGACTGCAGCGGCGCACGAGATCGCCATCGTGCCGCGCGGCGGCGGCATGTCCTATACCAAGGGCTACCTGCCGGAGAGCACGCAAACCATCGTCATCGACACGCGCAAGCTGAACAAGGTGCTGGAGATCAACGTGCCTGACCGGTACATCACGGTCGAGGCCGGTTGCACCTGGGCGCAGGTGCACGAAGCGCTGAAGGCCACCGGCATGAACACCGGCTACTGGGGTCCGTTGTCTGGCATCAACGCCACGGTCGGCGGCGCCTTGTCTCAGAACAGCGCCTTCTTCGGATCGACCCTGCACGGGACTGTCGCCGCCAGCGTACTGGGCGTGACCGTGCTGCTCGCCAGCGGCGAGGTCGTGACCACCGGTTCGGGCGGACGTGTGGGCACGAAGCCCTTCACCCGCTATGCAGGGCCGGACATGACGGGCCTGTTTCTCGGAGACACCGGCGCCTTCGGTCTGAAGCTCGGTGCCACGCTCAAGCTCGACGCGGCGCCCCAGCATCTGGACTACCTGGGTTTCGGCTTCGAAGACATGAAGTCGATGGCATTGGCCCAGGCCGAGATGAGCGCCGTACAGGCGATCTCCGAAGGTTTCGGCATCGACCGCGCCAAGGCGTTGAACTCGGCGAGCGTCAACAAGTTGTCAGACGGCGTGAAGATCCTGAGCAGTGTTGCGCGTTCGTCGAAAGGTTTGTTCCAGGGCATCAAGGATGCAGTGAACGTGGCGACGACCGGCGCGAACTACCTGGCCGACCATGCGTGTTCGCTGCACCTCGTTGTCGAGGGCAAGACGGCCGATGCGCTGACCGCCAACCTGGCAGCGCTGCGCGCCATCGGCAAGAAGCATGGCATCGAGATCGAGAACGCCGCAGCGCGGGTGATGCGCTCGCGTCCTTTCAACCCGGTGCGCGGCATGCTCGGCGCGGATGGTCAGCGTTGGGTCCCGATCCATGCGGTGTTCCCGATGAGCGAGACCGCGCGCGTGGTCGAGGCGAGTGCGGCGTACTTCGAGAGTCAGGCCGCGATGATGAAGCAGCACGGCATCATCCTGTCGCACCTCACCATGACCGTCGGCAACGAATTTTTTCTCGAACCGGCCTTCTACTGGCAGGACGAGATCACGCCGCTGCACCGCCAGAGTCTCGGTGACGACGTGGTCGGGCCATGGCTCGACCGTCCCGCCAATCTGCCTGCGCGTGAGGCCGTGATCGCCTTGCGCAAGGGCGTGCAGCAGGTCTACCTGGAACTGGGCGGTGTCAACTGGCAAATCGGCCGTGACTATCCGCTGCAACAAGTGATGCAGCCAGCGACCTGGAACATGCTCACGGCTATCAAGAGGGCACTCGACCCCAAGGGCCTCATGAATCCCGGCTCGCTCGGATTGCGCAACGCGGCCTGAGTCCACGCGCGCCGAGCACTGAAAAACACTCTCGAACTGGAGACAAATCCATGGGTTTCACCATCACCGAAAAGATCCTCGCGCGCGTGTCGGGCCTGGCGTCCGTCAAGGCCGGCGACGAGGTCATGGCAAAGCCCGACTTCGTGCTGGCTTACGACTTCCCGGGCTACACCGACGTGATCTTCAAGCAGTTGAAAGACGACTTCGGCATCACCAAGATGCCCGAGCCGGAACGCTTCGGCATCTTCATCGACCACATGGTCCCAGCCATCTCGCCGGCTGAAGAAGAGCTGCACAAGGGCACGCGTGAATGGACCACCATCAACGACGTGAAGCTGTATGAACGCAAGGGCATCGGGCACCAGGTGTCGTCCGAAGTGGGCTACGCCACGCCAGGCGCGTTCGTGGTTCACTTCGACGGCCATGTGAGCCAGCTGGGCACCTTCGGCACGCTGGCCATGGGTCTCAGGCGCAACGTGCTCGAGGCCTTTGCACTGGAGCGGGTCTCGATCCGCGTGCCGCACACGACACGCGTCGATCTGGTCGGCAAGTTGCAGCCCGGCGTGATGGCGCGCGATGTGTTCCATCACCTGGTGCGTGTGCTGGGTGCGGCTTCATGTCGCTTCCAGGTGCTGGAGATCGGTGGGCCGGCGGTGGCCGACATGTCGAACGACGCCCTGCAAACCATCACCGGTCTGGCGATGTTCACCGGCGCTGTGACGGCCATCGTCAATCCCGATGCCAAGCGCCTCGAATACGCCATGCCGCGCGCCCGCATCAAGCTCGAACCCGTCTACAGCGACGAGGACGCGCACTACGCAGCGCGACACGAGATCGACCTGTCGACGCTCGAGCCCATCATCGTGATCCCGCCAAGTCCGGCCAACACGCGCGACCTGAGCGACTACCTGAACCTCCCGGTCCATACCGGCTATCTCGGCTCCTGCGCCTCCGGTCGCATCGAAGACCTGCGCGCTGCCGCCCAGGTGCTGGCGCGCCGACAGGTCGCACCGGGTTTCGCTTTGCACGTGGTACCGACCAGCCAGGAAATCATGGCTGCCGCAGCGCGGGAAGGTCTGCTGTCGGTGTTCGTCGAGGCCGGCGCCTTCGTGTCGTCGCCGTCGTGCGACTACTGCTTCGGCCGCATCGCGACGATGGCACCGGGCCAGCGCGCCGTGTCCACCGGCACGCTCAATGTGCGCGGTCGCATGGGCAGCCCGGATTCGGAGATCTACCTGTGCAACGCCGCGGTGCTCGCGGCCTCTGCGGTCGAAGGCAAGATCGCCGACCCGCGTCCGTACCTCGCCGGTAACGGTTAACGGCCAAGGAGAAGAGCATGGCACTCATCAACCTGCGCGGCCGCGTGGCCTTCAAGTTCGACGAGATCGACTTCGACGTCGACCAGATCGTCGGCGTCAAGAACATCAAGACCACCAACATCGACGAACTGAGCAAGGCCGCGATGCAGGAATACGACCCCGCCTTCGCCAGTCTGGTGAAGCCCGGCGATCTGCTGCTTGGCAACCACAACTTCGGCTACGGCCATCCTCACTATCCGCCGATGAAAGCCATGCGTCACATGGGCATCGCGGGCGTCATTGCCGAGTCGTTTTCTCCGGGCTACTGGCGCGGTGAAATCAGCATGGGCTTTCCGCAGGTGCCGTGCCCCGGCATCCTCCAGTTCGCCGAACGCTGGGACGAACTGGAAGTCGACTGGGCGGGCCACTGCGTGCGCAACCTGACGCAGGGCACCGAGATCGCTTTCGAGCCGCTGCCGCGCGCCGACCTCGACATGCTGGAAGCGGGCGGACTCGAGACCTATCTGAAGAAAAGATTTCTCGCCGACAAGACGCGGACTGTTCAACATGCGCAACCTTGAACAGCCGACCAAGACAACCACCCTGAGGAGACAAGAGATGAAAAGCTGGAACTTGAAGAATGTTTCGTTGGTAGGTGCAGCGCTGGCTGCATTGTTCGTCCATGTCGGACCGGTGTCCGCTCAGGGCCTCGCGCCGGGCGACTACAAGGTCGGATTCGTCACCGAGAACACCGGCGCCATTGCCTCGGCCGGCCAGTCCTACTGGAACGGCGCGCAGCTGGCAGCGGAGGAGGTCAAGACGCAGAAGTACCTCGGCGGCGCCTCGATCGTGCTGGACCCGAAGGAGAGCGGCAGCGATGCCGCCCGCGCGATCCAGGCGACCAATCAGTTCGTGGCCGACCCTTCGCTGCTGGCGATCAGCTGCTGCATTCTGTCGCCGGTTGCCGGCTCCCTGAAGCCGATCGTGACGGAGGCGAAGACACCGCTCGTGATCTTCGGCGCGACGGCGGCCGGCCTGCCGCAACTGCCCTATGTCTACAGCATGACGATCCTGCCCGGCCCCAAAGACAAAGCCACCGCGCTCACGATCGTCGATGCGGTCAAGCCGAAGACCGCCGCCTACATCCTCGCGGCCGACAACGACGCCTTCAAGGGTCGCATGAACGCGACCCGCGAAGCGCTCGAGGCCAAGGGCGTGACCACCGCCGGGGTGGTCAGCGTGCTGACGAAGGACACGGACTTCACCGCGGCCGCGACGCAAGCCATGGGTCTGAAGGCCGACATCATCCTGGTCTATGCGACGCAGGGTGCTGCCGCCGGTGCCATCACCGCGCTGAAGGATCGCGGCTACGCCAAGACCATCGTCGGCAACGACGTGCTGTCGCCGGCTTCCATCTTCAAGAAGATGGGCGACTCGGTCGTCGGCGTACCGTTCCCGGTCAGCTTCTCCGACTCGATCGTGGAAACGCCAGAAGCCAAGGCTTTCGTCGCGGCTTACCAGAAGAAGTTCAACGCGGCGCCCGACATCTATTCGGCCCAGGGCTACCAGGTGGTGTGGTTCATCGCACAGGGGTTGAAGTCGCTTTCCGGCAAACCGACCCGCGAGGCGCTGGGCCAGGCACTGTCGAAGGTGACGAAGATCGACCATCAGGTCTATGGCGGGGAGGCCATGAACAACGGCCAGGCAGAGACGGCTGGCACGTTGGTGGTGGCCTGGTCTGCTGAAGGCAAGATCGTGCCCTGGGTCGCACCCAAGTAGGCGCGGGGTCATGCAACTCTTCATCGAGCAACTGATCAATGGTTGCGCGCTCGGTGCGCTGTACGCGCTGTTCGGCCTCGGTTTCGGGATCGTTTTTTCGACGCTCGGCATCCTGAATGCGGCGCACGGCAGCTATGCGAGCTGGGCCGCGATCGCGGCGCTGGCAGCGGTCGAACAGCTGAAGCTGCCTTTCCTGCCGGCACTGGTCGTCGGTGTCGTCGGGGGCGGGCTGCTCGCGGTCGTGGTCGACCAGATCGCCTTTCAGCCGCTGCGCAAACGCGGCAGCGGCATGCTGGGCGCGCTCATTACCAGCATTGCGTTCTGGATCATTCTCGACAACCTGGCCGGTACCGCTACCGGGCAGCAGAGCCTGAGCTTTCCCCGCGGAAGCTATCCGGGCACCATGTTCCATCTGGGCGACATTCCTATTCCGGCGATGCAGCTCATCACCGTGGCGGTCATGCTCGTCGTGACCTTCGGCCTCCACATCCTCATCCGGCGCAGCCGCTTCGGTGCGGCCATGCGTGCGGTCGGCTGGAACCAGACGGCCGCCTCTCTGGGCGGCGTCAATCCGCGTTATGTCGTGATCGTCACCGCCTTCATCGCCGGTGCGACTTCAGGCCTGGCCGGCGTTCTCGGTGGCATCACCACGCACAACGTTTCGTTCCTGCTTGGCGAGGGCCTGCTGCTCAAGGGGTTCGCCGCGGTGGTGGTCGGCGGCTACGACGACGTTCGCGGCACCGCAGTCGCCGGTGTCGGGCTCGGTGTGCTGGAGGTGATGTCGGCGCAGTACCTGTCGTCGGGTCTGCGTGACGGCATCACCTATGCGCTGTTGCTGACTTTTCTGCTGGTACGACCGCGCGGCCTGTTCGGCAGTCTCGGTTTTTCTCGGGCCTGATTTCATACAAGCAACCATGCAAGCACTTGCCGATTTCTGGCGTACCTACCAAAGCACTGTCGCGTTCGCGATCGTCAATGCCTTCTTCGCACTCAGCACCTATTCCGTGCTGTCGGCCGGCATCCTGAGCTTTGCCACCGTGACCTATGCCGCCATCGGTGGCTTCGTGGGCGCGCGGCTGATTTTGCAGACGGGTCTCGATCCGCTGATCCTCTTGCCCGCGGCCATGGCGGCGGGTGCGCTGTTGGCTTATGTCGTCGCCTTGATCTTTCTCAGGCTCGAGAGTCACTGGATGGCGCTGGCAAGCCTGGCGCTCATCCTGATCGTGCGCGTCGCCGTCATCAACGTGCCGAGTCTGACCGGCGGCGTCAACGGACTGAGCGTGCCGGTCACACTGCCGATCGGCGTACTGGGCATCCTGCTGGCGCTGGCCATGATCGTGTTCTACCGGCTGTCGGTGTCGTGGTACGGCATCGCGGCGCAAGCGGTGCGCGAAGATCCGGCGGTTGCATCCAGCCTGGGCATCGCACCGCGCCGGATACAGACGATCGCGTTCGTGATCTCGGGGGCAGTCGGTGGCCTCGGCGGCATGTTGCTCGCCCTGGTCCTGCAGTTTCTTTCGCCCGACACTTACTTCGTGAACATCGCTTTCACCATGATCGCGGCCGTGGTGCTGGGGGGGTCGTATCACTGGATCGGATCGATCATCGGGGCGGCGGTGTTCACTGCATTGCCGGTGATCGCGCAAGCCTTCGTGCCTCATTTCCAGGAAGTGGCGAACGGGGTCGTGTTGCTGCTGATCATGATCTTCCTGCCGCGAGGGCTGGTCGATCCGCGCGCCATTCGCTTGCGCCGCGCCGCACGCAATGCAGATGCAAATGCAAATGCAAATGCCGATGCAGACGGCGCGCCCGCAAAAGTAGCGTCAGCTGCCGGAGCCGCGCTTTGAATGCGATGAGCGTTGCATCCGATCTGCCGCTGCTGGCGGTCGAGGCCATCGGCAAGAACTTCGGCGGCGTCGCTGCCGTCTCCGGCCTGTCGATGACGGTCAAAGCGGGCAGCGTTGCAGGTGTCATGGGCCCGAACGGCGCCGGCAAGACGACGCTGGTCAATCTCATCAGCGGCTTGCTGCCATCGGACACCGGCACCATCCGATTCGGCGGTGTCGAGATCCAGCGCAGTGCGGCATACGACATCGCTTCCCAGGGCATCGCCCGCACCTATCAGAACGTGCGGCTCTTCAGCGGCATGACGGTGCTGGAGCAGGTGATGGCGGGTTGCTATCTGCGGCGCGGTGCGTCGTTGTGGGCATCGTTCCTTGGCCTGCCGAAGGCCCGCGCCGCACGCAAGGCGGTCGAGCTTCATGCCTACGAATTGCTGGAGCGCGTGCAGCTGGGCCGACAGGCGCATCTGCTGGCGGAAACGCTGTCGTATGGAGAACAGCGCCGGGTCGAGATCGCTCGTGCACTCGGCACCGGGCCGCGGCTTTTGCTGCTCGACGAGCCCACCGCCGGAATGAACGTGCAGGAATCGAACGAGATCGGAAGTCTCGTCCACAGCCTGCGCGACGGCGGACTGACGGTGCTGATGGTCGAGCACAACGTGCGGCTGGTCAAAGAATTCTGCGACGACGTCACGGTGATGAACTTCGGCCGCCTGCTTGCCCATGGAACACCCGCAGACTGCATGGCGCACCCCGATGTGCAGGCTGCTTACTTTGGAAACACTGCTGATGCTGACCGTATCCGCGCTCTGCGCTAGCTACGGCGCCATTCGCGCCGTCACCGACCTCAGTTTCGAGGTCCGGCCGCGCAGCATGGTCGCCATCCTCGGTGCCAACGGCGCGGGCAAATCGACCACGTTGCGCAGCATCGCGGGCTTGCATCGGCCGGTAAAGGGCTCGATCAAACTCGACGGTGAAGAGATCTCTGCGATGCCGGTGCATCGTGTCGTCCGGCGTGGGCTCGCGCTGGTGCCTGAAGGACGCATGGTGGTCGCGCCCCTCACGGTGGAAGAGAACCTGAAGCTCAGCAGCTACGCCGGGCGTGGCAACGCGAGCGACTTGATGGCGCGTGTCTATGACCTGTTTCCTCGTTTGAAGGAAAGGCGCGGCCAGATCGCGGGCCTCATGAGCGGCGGTGAGCAGCAGATGCTCGCCATCGGCCGCGCACTGATGACCGAGCCCAGCATGCTCGTGCTCGACGAACCGTCGATGGGATTGGCGCCATCGATCGTGGACCTGGTGTTCCAGGCGATCGTCACCCTGCATCGCGAGGGCCAGTCGATCCTGCTGGTCGAGCAGAACGCCGAGATCGCGTTGTCTGTCTGCGACTACGCCTATCTCATGAAGCGCGGGTCGATCGTGACGGAGGGAACGGTGGACGCGCTGCGCGCCGATGCCGGCGTGCTCGAGGCTTATCTGGCCTGAGGTTCCCGAGATTCGGCGCATCCCCGCGCCATGCATACTCGGACGCGCATACCGTCATGCGCTTTCGGAACCCACTTTGTCATCCAAAGCCTATCGCGTCGCCCTGTCCGCATCGGGCGCCGCGCTCGGTGCGATCGCTGCTTACTGGGCGCTGCTTTCCGCCCGGCAGGGCCACATCCTTTTCGACACGCGCAAGCTGCCGGTCGTCGCCTTGTCCGCCGACTTCTCCACCTACTCTCACACTGTGCCGGGCGGCATGGTGCGCGGCTATGTCTATCACCCGCACGGCGAGGCGGCGCTGCAAGACCTTTTCATCTACTTCGCTGGCCGCGGCGAGGATGTTCGTGCCACGGCCAAGGCACTGCACTGGCTGCCTGAAGGCTTCGGCTTTGCCGCGGTCAACTACCGGGGCATGGCGGACTCCGAAGGGCATCCATCGGAAATCGCCTCGGTCGCAGACGCGGTTCAGTTCGCGAATCATTTGCGCAAGGCTTTTCCGCATGCGCGATTGCATGTCGTCGGTCGCAGCCTTGGTTCGGGCGTGGCCATTCAACTCGTGGCGCAGCAGGCGTTTACCAGCCTGCAGCTGATCACCCCGTACGACTCCATGCTGGAGGTCGCCAAGAAGCGCTTTCCGCTGGTGCCGTTATCGCTGTTGTTGCGGCACCAGTTCAACTCGCTGGCGCATTGCCTCGGCGTCGCTGCCAAGACGCAAGTGCTGCTGGCCGAGCGCGATGACGTCGTGTTGCCGGAGCGCTCCGCCAAGCTCATCGCGGCATGGCCGACACCGGTATCGGTGAAGACGATTGCGGGCTCGGATCACCACAGCATCATCGATCTCGAAATGACATGGCTGCTGCTGGTGGACTTTGCGTTGACCGCTGTGCTGGCGATGCCGGAGGCGGCATAGATCTCGCTTCCCAAGAACATCTTCACCATCGCCACAACGTTGTCTGCGCCCATTGCCCAATCTCAAGAACTTCCAGTTCGGCCTGATCGTCCCAGCCACGTGCGTGCTGCTGTTGCTGCACTTCGGTCAGGATTTTCTGAAGCCCATCGTCATCGCGGGTGTCTTGAGCCTGGTGCTGGCGCCCCTGGTGCGACGACTTGCGGTGGCGGGTCTGGGCCGGACCGTGGCCACGCTGGTGTCGGTGGTGTTGGCGGCAGCGTGCGTGGCCTGGATCAGCGCGGTGCTGGCGATACAGCTCGTCGCCGTCGCCGGCGATCTGCCCCAGTACACGGCGGCCATCAGTGGCAAGGTCGACGCGATCCGTGAGTTCACGGTCCGCCCGTTCGAACGAATCGAGTCTGAACTCAAAGGAATGTTGCCGCAGGCCGCGCCGCCCGAGGCGACCGCACCGCGGCGTCAAGGCAGTCGGGCCACGGTGGTTGCGCCGCCGCCCGCACCGGCCGTCCAGGCACCGCAGTCGGCTGGGGAGCGGGTCACCAAACTGTTATCGACGCTATGGGGACCGGTCGGGCAGGCTGGCATCGTGTTCGTGCTGCTGGTCTTCATCCTGCTGGAGCACGAGTCGCTCAGCGACCGCTTCATCCGCCTGGTCGGCGAGGCGGAGCTGGGGACGACGGTGCAGGCACTGAGCGCGGCGGCGCAAGGCGTGTCGCGCTTCTTCCTGTCGCAATCGATCGTCAACGCGATCTTCGGCACCGTGGTCGGCGTGGGACTTTGGGCGATAGGACTGCCGCATGCCGCGCTATGGGGTTGCGTCGCCGCGCTGCTGCGATTCATCCCGTATGTGGGTGTGCTGGGCGCAGCCGCGCTGATCGCGGTGTTCGCGGCGGCGGTCGATCCCGGGTGGACGCTCGTGCTGGCCAGCCTGGGATTCTTCGGTGTGCTCGAACTCGTCTTCGCCAATGTGCTGGAGCCGCAGGTCTACGGACACAGCACGGGTCTGGCGCCGCTGGCGGTCATCGTGTCCGCCTTGTTCTGGGGCGCGCTCTGGGGGCCTGTGGGACTGCTGTTGTCTACGCCGCTGACACTGTGTCTGGTGGTGATGGGCCGACACGTCAAAGCACTTGCGCCATTCACGATTCTTCTCAGCGATGCCCCGGGGCTGTCTGCCGGCCAGCGCTTCTATCAGCGAGCGTTGTCGGGCAATGCGTCCGTCAACTTGCAGGAGGCGCGGGCGTTTCTACGGCGCAGCAGCTTTGCCAGGTACTGCGATCACGTTCTGTTTCCGGGACTGGCGCTCGGCGCAGCGGACTTTCGCATCGGGCGTATCGACCAGCAGCAGCGCGAGCGCATCCTGGCGAACATCGTCGCCTTGGCCGAATCGTTGTCGAGGGAGCAGCCGGCACGGCGCACGGCACGCCGTCGGGCGCCGACTTCGCTGGTCGACGCCAACATGGGTGCCCATCTGCGGCACATGCGCGAAGCGCGCCTCGGCCGGTGGCAAGGGCGGCTCGATGTGCCCTCGCGTTCGATCGTTCTGTGCATGGGCTTTGGCACCGACCGTGACGATCTGCTGATGGAACTGCTCGTCAGGGCGCTGCGGGAGGAGGGCGTGGACGCCCGGAGCGTGTCGACTAACGAACCCCAAGACCCCGAGACGGCGGACAAGGCCAGTCTGGTGGGCACTGTCTTCCTCGTCTATCCGCGGCAGGACGGGTTGGCGCAGTGGCGGCAGAAGGCGGCCGAGCTGCGCGCCGCGTTGCCGGACGCGATTCTTGCCACCATCAAGCTGGCACTCGACGATTCTTCGGTCGAAGAAAAGCAGGTCGAGGATTTGATCGATCTGGTGCTCCACTCGTATTCCGAGGCGGAGGCGTTTGTGCTGGAGAGCAAACAGAAAACGGATGCCGCGTCCGTCGAGTGAGCGCGCGAGGCTGTTCCGCGAACTCTGTGCGATTCGCTTTTTTACTGCGTCACGGTGATGCCCCGATTGCGAATCAGCGCGGGCCAGATGGCGCGTTCGGCAGCCATGTAGGCGCGGAGCAAGGTCGCATCGGCCGCCGCCGTTTCCCATCCCGCATCGTTGAGTTTGCGAGACACCTCGGGGACGCGCATGGCGGTTTGCAGTTCTGCGTTGAGTCGCTCCTGCATCGGCATGGGCGTCGCGGCCGGGGCCACCAGGCCGACGGTCGCATAGGCGTTCAGTGGGCCCGTCAGGTCGTACGAAACCGTCGGCATGTCGGGCAGTTGCGTCACTCGCCGCCCCGACATCGAAAGCACCGGAACGACAGCCGCACTCTTGATCGGAATGAGCCCGCCTGCCAGGTCGACGACGAGCATCGGCACTTTGCCCGACACGACATCGGGGAGCGCCATGCCGGTGCCGCGGTAAGGCACGTGAGTGGCCACGAGACCGGTCTGGCTCTTGAGCAGTTCCATCGCAAGATGGTGCGGCGAGCCTTCGCCCGGCGATGCGTATTGAAGCGGTGGCGTACGGCCGGCCTTCGACGCCTTCAGGATCTGCTCGAAGCTGGTGAAGCCGGACTTGGGCGACACCACCAGCAGCAACGGCGTGCGGGCCATGAAGCCAATGAGCGCGAAATCCTTGTCCGGGTCGTAGGGCAGTGTCTTGAACAGCGAGGCGTTGTAGACCAGGATGCCGTTGTCAGCGGTAAACAGGTTGCGGCCATCGGCGGCCGCATGCGCCGCGGCACCGGCGGCGAGCGTGCCGCCTTTGCCCGGCATGTTCACTACTTCGATGTCCTGCTTCATCTGGGAGCCGAGCTGCGCCGCAAGCACACGCGTCACGAAATCGGCACCGCCGCCGGCCGGATAACCGACGATCCATTTCATCGCGCCGGGCGCTGAACTCTCCGCCGCGCCCACCGCTTGCGCGCATGCGCCCGCACCCATGGCAGCCAGAAAGGAACGCCGTGACCAACTCAGATCGGATTGCATGGAGTACAAGTGTGAATAAATGTAACTTTGCATCCTATGTGCGGCTGCGCGCATGCTACTCAGGGATTTCCCTAGGTGTCGTCGGGCAGCATGACGAGCGGCGCCACTAAAGTCTTACCGATGAACCTGACCCGACGTTCCTTCCACGGTGCCGCAGGCGGCCTGCTGTTGACCGGCTGCGCAAGCATCCGACTCGATACGCGTGCCGCAGCCATCGCCGAACTCGGCAGCACCGGCAAGCTGCGTGCCGCGATCAACCTCGGCAACCCGATCCTCGCGAGCCGTGGGCCGTCGGGCGAGCCGCAAGGTGTCTCTGTCGACCTCGCACGCGAAGCAGCCCGCCGCCTGGGCTTGCCCATCGAACTTGTGCCGTTCAACTCCGCGGGCAACGTGGTCGAAGCGGTCAAGGCGCGGCAGGTCGACCTTGCCTTCGTCGCGATCGATCCGGTGCGTGCTGCCGACACCGACTACACGGCGCCGTACGTGGTGATCGAAGGCGCCTACCTCGTACGCAACGAGTCGCCGCTTCAGCGCAATGAAGAAGTCGACCGCGCCGGCACGCGCATCGTGGTCGGCCGTGGCAGCGCCTACGACCTCTATCTCACGCGCGATATCAAGTCCGCCACGCTGGTGCGCATACCGACCTCACCGGAGGTAACGAACCAGTTCATCGCGCAAAAGCTAGAAGTGGCTGCGGGCGTGCGGCAACAACTCGAGGCGGACGCCATGCGACTGAACGGCAGTGGTGGAGCTGGCCTGCGCATGCTGCCCGGCCGTTTCATGGTCATCGAGCAGGCCATGGGCGTGCCGAAGGGTCGCCTTGCAGCGCAGGCCTGGTTGAGCAGCTACCTCGAAGAGATGAAGGCGTCGGGTTTCGTCGCAGCTGCGTTGCAGCGGCACGGCATAGAAGGCGCCAGCGTGGCACCGCCGCGCACGCATAGTTGAGCTGGCGGCTCAGGCGTTTTAAAACACCATGCCGCCCGCCACGTCGATCGTGCTGCCGGTGACCCATGCCGCATCGTCCGACACCGCGAACGACACCGCTGCCGCGATGTCCCGCGGCTGACCCACACGGCCCAGCGGCGTCTTGCCGACCAGCACGTCTGTCATGCTCGCAGCCGACTCTGCATTGCCCTCGGTCGTGACGAAGCCGGGCGCGATGCCGACCACACGGATGTTGCGCGGACCGAGCTCCATTCCCAGCGTGCGCGTTAGCACGTCGACCGCGCCCTTGGTCGCGCTGTAGACATGCACCATCGGATACGGGCTCTTGGCGAGGCCAGAGCTGATGTTGACGATGACGCCGCCGGCCGGCAACACGCGTGCGGCTGCCTGAGTGGCGAGCAGCAAGCCGCGCACGTTGAGGTGGAAGTGCTCGTCGAAGCTTTCCGCGGTCAACGTGTCGAGCGAGTCGACCTTGTAGACGCCGACGTTGTTGACAAGGATGTCGAGCCGCCCGAAGGTTTCGATGGCCGCGTCGATCAGCAGCGGAATATCAGCCGGTTTGGAAACGTCGGCTCTTACGGCAACGGCCTTGCCGCCGGTCGCGACGATACGTTGCACGATCGCATTGGCGTGTTCGACGCTGCGTGAGTAGTTGACGACGACCGATGCGCCGTCGGCTGCCAGTCGTTCGGCGATGCCGGCGCCGATGCCCTGCGATGAACCGGTGACGATGGCGACTTTGCCTGCGAGTGAACTCATGAAGATGCTCCTGGATAAAGAGATAAGAACGGATTGAATCAACAGCTGTCTCGACGATAGGCATCGCATTCCTTCGGATAAAGCCATGTGATCGGGATGCGGCATGAAGTCCAACTTCATAATTGACCATGTCGTCCGATCTGCTTCCGGCCATCGCCGCTTTCGCCCGCGTCGCGCACCATTCGAGCTTTACCAAGGCGGCCGCCGAACTCGGTGTCTCGCCTTCGGCGTTGTCGCAAACTATGCGATCGCTGGAGACTCGATTGGGTGTGTGCCTGCTCGACCGCACCACGCGACGCGTCGGCGTGACGGAGATCGGCCAACGGTTCCTGCTCGATGCGCAACCCGGCCTTGCAACGATCGCGGCCGCCATCGACGGCGTCAACGAGTCGCGAGACAAGCCTGTCGGTCTGCTGCGGCTGAACCTGTCACGCACGGCGTCGGACATCCTGGTCGTGCCGCACCTCGTTGCCTTCCTGGAAGCCTTCCCGGACATCACTCTCGAGATGAGCTGCGACAACGCGATGATCGATTTGGTGGCGGGCGGCTTCGATGCCGGCATTCGCCTCGGCGAGAACCTGGCACAAGATGTGGTGGCGGTGCCGCTCGGAGGGCAACATCGCATCGCGACCGTCGCGGCGCCGCGTTACCTGAAGGGCCTCAAGGGCCTTACTGCGCCGCAGACTCCTGAGGACCTCAAGTCACATCGCTGCCTCAATGCGCGCCTCGCTGGCGGCATCTACCGATGGGAGTTTTCGCAAGAAGGTCGCGACTTCGACATCGAAGTCGACGGGCCACTATTGACCAACGACGGCGACATCCTGATGGCCGCGGTCCGGGGTGGCGCCGGTATCGCCTGCACGTTCGAGGCGCTGGTTGCGGACGACCTCGCCGCAGGCAAGCTCGTGCCGCTGCTGCAGGATTGGTGGCCGACGTTTCCGGGCTTCTATCTTTACTACCCGAGCCGCGCGCACACGCCGCGCAAACTGCGGGTGTTCATCGAGTTCATGCAAAGCCGTTTGAATGCGTGATTGAGAGCAGATCTCCAGACCACGCGCAGACCGGGCGCCGCTCTGGATCGTCGCAGCCGGCTTCTTCATGCCGCAGCTGGAATCGACTGCGCTCGCCTTTCGATTCACCTTCGTGGCGATGGGCGCGATCACACTGCTGTCGGCGTTGATGTTTCGGCGGCTCGCTCGCCCGCACCCCGCGTAATGCACCCATTGCTCAGCTGTCATGGACTGGAAATGCGAACGCAGATTCGATGCGCAGGTGGTTCCCATGCGCCTCGATAGCCCAAAGGCGAGCCAGTCAGCCACACGCTCTCGGGCACCTTGCCAGCGCGTTCGGCGTAACCCCGCCACGTGCCAGGTTGTCCCTTGCGCTTCTGGCTGTCGTATAGGGCGTCTTCCAGCGCTTCGTCGGCCAAGGCGTACCACCGCTGGAGACAGTACATGCGCAGCATCCTAGGTACGCGGATGGGCTGACGACCGACTTGTCAACTGGTGAGGTGCAGCGGCTCGATCACGGCAATCAGCCGGGCCCAGGACACGACGCGTTCAATGTCGAAGAGGAACTTCTCCCGGCGAGTTCGTTTCCTCTTCAATGCGTACGCGGCGCTGGCGAAGCTGCGTTGGAACATGCCGGGCACCCTTGGGAATCTTGCCCTCTTGCGCATGCAGGATGCATGCCGTGATTAAGGAATAAATCAGCGTCTCCCTAACTAACGATCGAGCACGTTTTTGACAGCAAGACAAGACCTCGTTGGAATAGATTTAAAGAGAATGAATTCGAAAACTTTGTTCATAATTTTGTACACGGATTCACTGATCATGGTGCTCGGGTTTCAAGCCGTTGGAATTTGAAATGCGCACACCTCTGCTTGAAGAAGAATCCGCTCAAATGCGGCAGCGGGTCTCGCCGCTGAGGTTCCCAACGATTGTCGGCCCTGAAGCCTTGACGTGTGCCGGGTTTATAGCCGGCAATCGCTTCGCACGGACTCGTTTCACATGCAGCTGATTTTCCCGCGGACGTTTCCGTTTTCATTCGCTGAGTTCGGGCTGGCGATAGCGCCGTTTCGAAACATCGGGAGCGATTTATCGCACAACCGCTTGATGGACGCTACCAGCGTAAGCCAGCGACACAGCAGCACACGAATTCAAAACAGCCAGATTTTTAAACAGCGCCGACAGCTTGCACTCGAAAGTAACGAGCTCCCGATGCAAACGATTTATGGCCGGGGTTATCGGCTCATTCACAGAAGAGTTGATCAAACGGACGTTGGCGATGCAGATGTTTAGGCAATTTGCGTCAATGCTTCGGAAGCTTAAAACACGCGTTGCATTGCGAGTTTTACTGGCTGTCCTGTTGCCGCTGGCCATCGTATGGAAAGTCGATCACACCACGCCCACGGCTGCGGACGGACGTCTGTATGACCGCGTAATGGCCAGCGTGGCAGCGCCTGTGAACTCCGAGGTCGAGATCATCTCGATTGACGCTCGGAGTATTCAAGAAATCGGGCCGTGGCCGTGGCCTGCAGCAATCCACACGGAATTCTTGCGCCAGCTTGCTCAGCAGGCGCCCCACGCCGTGGTGCTCAACTTCAGGCTCGGCTTTCCAAAGCTCGAAGGCGACGACGATGTAGCGTTGGCGGCTGCGCTGCGGAAACTGCCGGTGTATCTCACAATTCCAAGCTATCAATCCGGCGCTGTCGTGAACCAAAGCGAAGCTCTTCGCACTCGAACAGGACATTTTGCGGCAGCTGTTCAAGGCATCGGGCATTCCAGCCTTAGCGCCGACGACTCAAGCAAGCGCCTTCGGTTCATCAGCCTCTTTGCGCCTGCTCCGGACAACTCACTACCTTATGTGGGCGCGATGGTTGCTCCGGCTCCCCCGTTGCATCGCGCTATCGCCAACGGCACGCATCTGCAATTTGGAATTCCTTTCAATGGCGAAGCAGCGCACCCGTCAATTTCCTATTCTGAGGTCCTTGCAGGCAAGCTATCCGCTGATCGGCTCAAGGGGCGCATTGTTGTCGTTGGACCCACTAACGGTGTACCGCTGGGACGGCAGTGGTACGTTTCAGGCTCCTCCGGAGCCACGCTGGTGACTTCGACCGAAGTTCACGCGAGTGCCATTGACGCGTTGCAGCAGGGCACTTACGTTTCAGTAGCGCCGCCGGTGGTGCTGGGCTTGGCGATGGCACTTTCAATCTTGGCGGTACTGTTTGCATTCGATAAGTTACCGAAGGCTGCGCCTCTGGTGGGGCTGGCTTTCATTGCCATCGGCGTCGCATTCAGCGCTTTGATGCTCGGTTTACTTGGCATCTGGCTCCCTTCGTCCTTTTTCGTGTTCGGCATTTTGGCGGCCTACTTGCTTTGGACTTGGCAACACTTGCACAAAGTAATTGGCTTTTTAAAAGAACACATCGCTGCGCTGAGTCAGGTGCCATCTGTTAAGTCCGATCGTGTTGGGCCAGTCCGCGTTGGCGCCAACGACCCGGTGGAGCGATACATAGGCGCTCTAGATCACGCAATCTTGCGGCTCATGCGATTGGAGGCATACATGCGGTTCTCGCTGTTGAAACTTCCCATCGCCGTCGTGCTGTGCCGATCCGACGG
>NZ_JASJXG010000042.1:0-42584 GCF_035018765.1 Variovorax sp. RTB1 | reverse complement strand
CCGCAACGACGCACGACGCAAGCCGCAGGAAATGCTGGCTTTCATCGGCGTGTATCCCGGCATGGTGGCGCTGGACCTGAGCGCCGCCGGGGGCTACACGACCGAACTCATCGCGCGCGCAACGGGCCCGACCGGCCGTGTCTACGGACAGAGCCCGCCGCGTCCGCCGAGCAGTCGGCCCGCACAACCGGAAGGCGCTACCGGGCCCATGCCAGCAGCCGTTGCAGGCGCCGCGCCGCGGCCATCACCGATGGCGCTGGCCGAACGCGCAAAGAACCCGAATGCGTCCAACATCGTGGCGGTCGTCCGGCCGTTCGATGACCCCGTGCCACCGGAACTCGCATCGAACGGACTGGACCTGGTCACGCTGATGTTCAACTACCACGACTTCGGTCATATGGGCGTCGACCGCGCGGCGGTCAACCGCGCCGTCTTCGCTGCCCTGAAACCCGGCGGCGTCTACGTCATCGCCGACCACGCGGGGCGGCCGGGTACGGGCATTTCAGAAGCGGGCACGCTGCATCGCATCGAGGAGAGCTTCCTGCGCAACGAGGTCGAGCAGGCCGGATTCAGGTTGGCCGCCGAGGGCAACTTCATGCGCAATCCAGCCGACGCACGCGACAGCAACACGCCACCGCCGCCGCAATCCAAGGACGAGTTCGTGCTCAAGTTCGTCAAGCCCTGAAAGGTGCAGAGCCAAGGCGCCACAACGTCTCCTTTCAGAACCCTGTTCCAGGACGTTTCTGCGAGGCGCTAAGGCGACCCGCTCTAAGGGAAAGTCCTTGAGACCGTATGCGGGTAGCGTTGAACAATGGACCCGTTGACCTCGCCAACATCCAAAACAACATCGAAGGCACTTGACATGGCACGACGTACTGCTTTGCTTTATTCACGCGCATTGCGCAACCGCTGGCTTCCGGTCGCGCTCACGCTGTGCGCAACCGGCGGCGCCTCGACGCTGGCGGTGGCGGCCGACACCATCAAGATCGGCGTGATCGCCGAGGCGCAGGCCATTGCCGGCGCGTCCATCCCGCAGGCAGCGCAACTGGCCGCCGACGAGATCAACGCCAAAGGTGGCATCGACGGGCGAAAGATCGAACTCGTCACTTACGACGACCACAGTTCCTCCGCCGATGCGGTGCGTGCGTTCCAGCGCGCGGTGAGCGAAGACAAGGTGGTGGCCGTGATCGGCAGCTACATCAGCGAAGTGGTGCTGGCGCTCGAGCCCTGGGCGGCGCGCCTGAAGACGCCCTTCATCACGCCAGGCGCCGCCTCCAACGAGATCAGCCTGAGCGTGCACAAGGACTACGAGAAGAACAAGTACACCTTCCACGGCTACCTGACCTCGGATGCGCTGGCCAACTCGGTCTGCGATGCCGCCAAGGACGTGCTGGTCGATGGCATGCACATGAAGACGGCAGTGATCATGAGCGAAGACGCAGCGTGGACCAAGCCGCTCGATGTCGCCTACGAGGCCTGTCTGCCGAAGGTCGGGCTGAAGGTGCTCGACCACATCCGCTTCTCCCCGGACACCACCGACTTCACGCCGATCTTCAACAAGATCGAAGGCGTCAAACCGGACGTCATCATCACTGGCATCTCGCATGTGGGGGTTCAGCCGACGGTGCAATGGAAAACGCAGGAGGTGCCGATTCCGATGTTCGGGATCACCTCGCAGGCCTCCAGCAGCACGTTCTGGAACGATACCAACGGGGCGGCCGCGGGCGTTGTTTTGCAGGCGGTGTCGGCACCTGACGCACCGATGACGCCGAAGACGATTCCCTTCGCCGATGCCTTCAAGAAGCGCTTCGGCAACTTCCCTTCGTACGCCGGATACACCTCTTACGACGAGGTCTACTTCATTGCCGATGCCATTCATCGCGCCGGCTCGACCGATGCAGACAAGTTGGTCGCGGCACTCGAAAAAACCGATTGGGAGGGCACGATTGGTCGCGTCCAGTTCTACGGTCAGGCCGATACATTCACCCACTCCATCAAGTACGGCAAGGGCCTGATCACCGGACTGATGTCGCAATGGCAGGACGGCAAGCAGGTCACGGTGTGGCCGAAAGAGCTCGCGAAGGGCAAGCTCAAGTTCCCCGCTTTCGTCAAGCTGAACGCCAGCAACTAGCCGAGGCGATCCCGCCGCCGATGCCGATGCCCGTGCCGGTGCAAAGGCGGGCGGTTCGCAAGCTGGGCGTCACGCGCCTGATTGCACGGTTCGCTATTTTTTCCGCTCATTACCCAGACCAGCCGGTCACGGCGGTCCACGCTCCATGACTGCCCTTCAAATTCTGATAGATGGCTTTGCCATCAGTGCGCTCTATGCCCTAGGCGCGACCGGCTTCACCCTGATCTTCGGTGTCTCCGGCGTACTTAACCTGTCGCACGGCGCGATCATGGTGTCGGCGGCGGTGGCCGCATGGGCGGCCGGGAACGTGCTTCACCTCGACAGCTATGCGGGCGCGCTGGTCGGTCTGGCCACAGCGCTGCTGGCGGCTTTGGCGACCTACTTCCTAATCGTCAAGCCGATCCAGCGCTCCAAGCGGATTGCGACCGAAGAGAAAGAGATCTTCATCCTCACCGCCACCTTGCTGTGGGGAATCATGCTGCAGGAGCTGGTGGCGTATTTCTTCACCAACAACGCCAAGACCGTGATGCCGATCGTCGAAGGCGTGATCTCGATCCTGGGCGTGAGAACACCGAAGAACGAGATCTTCACCGCCATCGTCTGCTGGGGCGTGATCGGCATGCTCTGGCTCTTCGTCAACCGCACGAAGATGGGCAAGGTGGTGCTGGCGGCTTCGATGAATCCACGCGGTGTGACACTGCTGGGCCATGAACTGACGCAGGTGTACATCGTGGTCTGGGCCATCTACGGCCTGCTCGCGGGGATTGCCGGCGTGCTGCTCGGCATGTTCCTCGGCGTCAGCTCGTACAGCGTCGGGCCGCTCACCGCGAGCGCCTTTTCGATCGTGGTGTTGGGCGGCCTGGGCAGCGTGTCCGGCTCGCTCATCGCCGCCTACGTGGTCGGCTATCTCGAAACCATGACGGCCTACCTGATCTCGCCGGCTTACCGCACGGTGCCGGCGCTGCTGCTGCTGATCGTCGTGATGTACATCAAGCCGCAAGGTCTGCTAGGGCGGCGTGCGTCATGAGAGCGCTCGTGACATCGCGCTTCTTCTGGATCACGCTCGGGATCCTGGTGGTCGCCGCCACGTTGCCATGGTACGTGTCGGCCTACATCCTCGGCTTGCTGACGGTCGCCTACTATTTCGGCGTCTTCGCGATGAGCTGGGACCTGCTGTTCGGGTTTGCCGGCGAGGTCAATTTCGGCCCGACCTTTTTGATCGGCGTCGGTGCGTACACGGCCGGCATCCTCAACCACCAGTACGGCCTGTCGGTGTATCTCTGCATCGCTTGCGGTGCCGCCGCTTCCGTGCTGGCTGGCTTCGTGCTGGCGTTGCCGGCGCTGCGTTTGCGCGGGCCCTACTTCGGACTCACGACGCTGGTGGCGGTGCTGATCTTGCAGAACTTCGTGGTCGTCTTTGCCGACCTGACCGGTGGCGAGATCGGCCTCACGATCCCGGACGTGCTGACCATCGACGCCGGTGCCAACTACTGGATCGCGCTGGGCTTCATGGCCGTCAGCGGCGCCATCCTGTATGGGCTGGCGCAATCACCCGTCGGCCTGATCCTGCAGGCCAGCGGCCAAGACCCGGTGCAGGCCGGTGCGTTGGGCTTCAACATCGTCAAGCACAAGCTCGCCGCGTTCATCGTCAGCGCCTTTTTCTCCGGGCTGGCGGGCGCCTTGCTGGTGTTCTACATGGGCACGGCCTCGGTCAGCACGGTGGTCGACGTGGCTGTCGGTGTCCAGGTGATCGTGGCCGCGGTGCTGGGCGGACGCCGCACCGTGCTCGGTGCGGCGCTGGGTGCGGTGTTCCTGATCGTGGCCGGCGAGTTCCTCCGGCCGGCCGGCGAGTTGGCGACCTTCATCGTCTCGGCCGTCGCGCTGTTGGCCATCCTTTTCTTCCCGAACGGCTTCCTGGGTTCCGTGCTGTCGCGAGGCACCCGATCGTGACACGCACTGTGACCGCAGCGGCGCCGCAACCCCTCCTCCAGGTCCGCAAGCTGACCAAGCGCTTTGGCGGCCTGATCGCCGTCAAGGACCTGAGCTTCGACCTCGCGGCCGGCGAAATCCTCGGGCTGATCGGGCCGAACGGGTCGGGCAAATCGACCGCCATGAAAAGCATCATGGGGATCGAGCGCCCGACCGATGGCCAGGTGCTGTTCCATGGCGACAACCTTGCCGGTCTGCCGGCACACAAGATCGCGCGTCGCGGCTTCGGCATGGTGTTCCAGCACTCGCGGCCGCTGAACCGCCAGACCGTGCTCGAGAACATCATGGTGGCGCTGCTCCCCGACAGCCTGCTGAAGGTGTTTGCCGATCGCTCGCTGAAAGAGCGAGCCGAAAAAATCGCCGAGCGGGTCGGCCTCGGTGCCGTGGTCGACCGGCGCCCACCCACGCTGCCCTTCGCCGACCTGCGGCGCCTCGAACTGGCCAAAGCCATCGCGCGCGATCCGCAAGTCGTGCTGGTCGACGAACCGTTTGCCGGCCTGACGCTCGCCGAGGTCGGCGCCTTCTCCGACCTGATCCGCAGCTTTCGCGACGAAGGCCGCGCCGTGCTGCTGGTCGACCACAACGTCAAGAGCGTGTCTTCGCTGGTCGACCGCGTGCTGGCGATGTACCTGGGCGAAGAGATCGTCACCGGTCGTGCAGAGGAGGTGCTGCAGAACGAGACCGTGCGCCGCGTCTACCTCGGCGGCGCGATCGAGACATCGGCCCGCCCGGAGACCAACTTCGCGGACCAGAGGCCGCTGCTGCAGGTCGAGAATCTCAGTGTTTACTACGGCAAGGCGCAGGCACTCGACACCGTGTCAATCCATGTTCACCGGGGCGAATTCGTATCGGTCGTCGGCCTCAACGGTGCGGGCAAGACGACGCTGTTCAATGCGATCTCGGGCTTTGTGCCCTACGCCGGCGAGATCGTTCGCGACGGTGTCAAGCAGCGCGGCCTGACTCCGGCGCGCATCGCCCGCAGCGGCCTGGTGCAATGCCCCGAGACGCGCGAGCTGTTCGGCGAAATGAGCATCCGCGAGAACCTCGACCTCGGCGGCCAGCACCTGCCGGACGTTGAACGGGCTGCACAACTGGCGTGGCTGTTCGAGCTCTTTCCGATCCTGCAGTCGCGCCAGACGCAGATGGCACAAACCCTGAGCGGTGGGGAACAACAGATGCTGGCCATCGGCCGTGCCCTGATGATGAAGCCGGAAATCCTGATCCTCGACGAGCCCACGCTCGGCCTGGCGCCGGTGATCCTGGAGCAGTTGTCCAAGGCGCTCGAAAAACTGCGTCAGACCACACCGATCACCGTGCTGCTGGGTGAGCAGAACGTGACCTTTGCGTTGCCGCATGCCGACCGTGTCTATGTGCTGGAGCACGCGCGCATCGTCTGGGAGGGTGACCCCGCGCGCTTCGCCAAAGAGGCGGGGGCGAACTACCTGTAACGGGCTGCGCGGTCGGCCTGAAGCTCAGGCAGTCAGGGCACGGCACACGGCCGCCGTCACGCTGCGCGTTGTCGCTTGGCCGCCAAGGTCTGGCGTGTGCTCGCCGGTCGCAGTGGTCGCCTCGATGGCATGCATCAGCCGCTGTGCCGCCCTGGCTTCGCCGAGGTGCTCCAGCATCATGACGACCGACCAGAACGTCGCGATCGGATTGGCGATGCCCTTGCCTGTGATGTCGAATGCCGAGCCATGGATAGGTTCGAACATCGAAGGAAACTGTCGTGAAGGATTCAGGTTGGCGGTCGGCCCGATGCCCAGACTGCCCGACAACGCGGACGCCAGGTCCGACAGGATGTCGGCATGCAGGTTGGTGGCCACCATCACGTCGAGCGAGTCCGGCTTCAACACCATGCGGGTGGTCGCCGCGTCCACCAATTCCCGGTCGACCTTGACCGTCGGGTAGTCGCGCGCAACCTCAAAGAAGATCTCGTCCCACATCACCATGCCGAAGCGCTGCGCGTTCGACTTGGTGACCAGCGTCAGATGACGGCGCGGCCGCTGACTCGCCAGCTCGAAAGCGAAGCGGTGGATCCGCTCCACGCCGACGCGCGTGAACACGGCCGTCTCGGTTCCGACTTCGATCGGCAAGCCGCGGTGCGCCCGGCCGCCGTGCCCTGCGTACTCGCCTTCAGAGTTCTCGCGGACGATGACCCAGTCGATGTCGTCGCCTTTGTCCAACGGACTGCTGACGCCGGGCAACAGCCGCGCTGGCCGCACATTGGCGTACTGGTCGAAGGCCTGCACGATCGCAAGTCGCAAGCCCCACAGCGACACATCGTCGGGTACGCGCTGGCTGCCCACCGCACCGAAAAGGATGGCGTCGAAAGTCCGCAGTTGCTCCAGCCCGCCGTCGGGAATGTAGTGACCATGCAGCAGGTAGTTCTCGGAGTTCCAGTCGAAGGCCTGGATCGCCACGCCGAAGCCACCGTCGGTCGCGGCGCACACACGCAGTACCTCCAGGCCGGCCTCGATGACTTCGGGCCCGATACCATCGCCGGGAATAGCTGCCAATCTGTAGTCGTGCATGCAAGGCTCCGTATATCGTGCGAAGTCAGCTGACGTGGCTGCGCCAGTTGTGCTGCTGCTTGAAGCCGAGCAGGCGCTTGATCTTCTCGTTGCTCAAGAGCGTTTCGAACTCGCCCAACTCCTTCTTGAGTGGCACCGTCGGATAGAAACGTTTGAGCAACTCGGCGGTCGGCAGGTCGGAAGAGACATCGTCGGCAGCAACGTTCATTACCTGAAAACCCAGCCCGTCCGTGTCGACGGCCAGACGCGAAGCCGTTGCAAGGTCGCGCGCATCGATATAGCTCCAGGTAATCCGGCGTCGGAACCCGGGATCCTTGAAGTACTCGGGAAATTTTGCGTACTCGACCGGGTCGATCACGTTGCCGATGCGCAGGCAGTAGATGTCCGAGCCGGTGCGCGCATGGAACGCCTTGGCCGTTGCCTCATTGATGACTTTGGACATGGCGTAGCTGTCCATCGGATCAACCGGGTAGTCCTCGTCCAACGGCAGGTACTCGGGCATGCGGTAACTGTCCGCGAAGACAATGCCGTAGGTGGTCTCGCTCGACGCGATGATCACCTTCTTGATGCCGTACTTGGACGCTGCATCCAGCACGTTGTAGGTGCTCATCACATTGATGCGAAAAACCTCGTTGTCCGGGTGCGTCATGATCCGCGGGATCGCCGCGAAATGAATGATCGCATCGATCGGCTCAGGCTTGATCGAGGGGCTGAATTCGTGGCGCACCGTCGTGCTGCACAGCGCGTTGAAGACCTGGCCCGCGTCGGTCAGGTCGGTGATGACGGTGCGTGCCGCCGAGTCCTTGAGCACGGTGCGATCGAGGTTCATCACGCGGTGCCCGTGATCGAGCAGGTCCTTGACGACCCACTTGCCAGCCATGCCGCTGCCGCCTGTCACGATGATATTTTTTGACATGTCGATGCCTTCTTCAGAATGTTGTTGGTCGGTTAAAAAGTAACAAAAGCGGCAGTGGACTCAAACAAGCGTTTCGAGCAAGGCGCGCACCGCCTCCACGCCGCTGCGCGGAGACGACAGCACGGGCACTTTCAGGTCACCGAGCGAGCTGGTCAGTCGCGCCATGGAGGCCTGTGCCAGGACGATGACATCGACCTTGTCCACCAGCGACAGAATCGTCCGCCGTACGACTTCGTCGTGTGCCTCGGTCTTGCCTTCGAGCAAAGCCTGGAAGGCGCCCTCCGCCAACCCCTCGCTGATCTCGATCTGTTGGCCGGTCTCCTCGGCCTTAACCCGGATCAGCCGGATGGTCGGCTCCAGCGTCGTACGGACGGTTGCCACCACACCGATGCGGGGCCCCAGGGCAACGGCGCGTTCGGCCATCCTTTCGTCGATCTTGACGACCGGAATCGAAAGCCCCGCACGCGCAGCCGTGGCCGCTTCCCCTACCGATGAACAGGCATTGAGGATGGCGACTGCGCCCATCTTCTGCCCCTCCTGCATGTAGGTGAGGATGCGGCCGGCAACCGCCTCGGTCAGATGACCTGCTGCGATCACGTCGTTCAGCAGGCTGTCGTCGACGATATTGATCACACGCACGTCGGGCAACAGTTCCTGAAACTGCTGTTTGATCGGTTGCACGGTTGCGGGTCCGGTGTGGACGACTGCGACGGTTTTCATGGTTCAACTTTCAAATGGATTGCAAAGAAAATATTCAAGCTGCGGCGGCTTCCATCACCGAAGTTTGCGATGCGTTTTCACGACTCAACTCTGCGACGATGCGGCCTTCCCGCACGACGGTCACACGATCGCTGATCGCCAGTACTTCGGGCAAGTCGGAGGACACGACGATGATCGCCATCCCGCGGCTGGCGAGCTCCTGAAGGAGCTTGTGGACATCGGCTTTCGCGGCAATGTCGATGCCGCGCGTCGGTTCGTCGACGATGAGGACTTTGGGCGAGCGAGCAACCCATTTCGCGATCACGATTTTTTGCTGGTTACCTCCGCTGAGCTTGTCGGATCTCTGTTCGACGGTCGGAGTTTTTATGCCGAGCCGGCGCACGAAAGTCTGACAACCCAGCGCTTCGGCAAGACGATCGATAAAACTCAGCTTCGTATAGCTTTCCAGGTGGGTCAGGCTGAAGTTCTCGCGCACTGTCATACCGAGCACCAGTCCATCTTTTTTGCGGTCTTCGGTGACAAAGCCAATACCGTTGTCGATCGCGTCGCGTGGACTCCGGATAACCACAACCTGGCCCCCGATGGCCACCGAGCCGCGATGCGGACGAAGGCCGAAAACCATTTCCATCATCTCGGTGCGCCCTGCACCAATCAATCCGAAGAACCCCAGGATTTCGCCCTCATGAACCCGAAAGCTGTTGCCCCCGACCGCACCCGACTGGGTAAGCCGGTGATTCAGGTCCAGGCCTTTGACTTCGAGCGCCACTGTCCGAGTGGCATGACACTCGTACTCGCCGTAGAGGTCGCTGTGTTCGCGGTCGACCATCATTCGCACCAGTCGGGTGCGATCGATATCGCCGACGGCGAGGGTGCCGACACTTTGCCCGTCGCGCAGCACTGCAACGCGGTCTGCAATGTCGAAGATCTCTTCAAGCCGGTGCGTGATGTAGATGACGCCGATACCGTCGGCCTTGAGCTTTCGAATCGTCGCCTTCAGGGCCATGGCCTCATGGTGACTGAGGGAGGCGGTCGGCTCGTCCATGATGACTATCTTGGAGCGATTCGAAATCGCCTTGGCGATTTCCACCATTTGCTTCTGGCCGACGCTGAGTCGACCTACGCGGGTGGTGGGATCGAGCGTGATGCCCAGCGTATCGAGCAGGCCGCGTGCCGCCGCGTTCATGCTGCGCCTGTCGAGAAAACCAAGCCGGTTGGTTATTTCTTTGCTCAGGAAGATGTTCTCTGCAATCGTCAGGTTGTCGACGACGGACAGCTCCTGGTAAATGATGCACACGCCGAGGTCCCGGGCGTGAGCCGTGCCGGTGAGCTGCGGCACGCGCTTGCCGTCGATCCAGATCTCTCCGCCTTCGTCCGGCTGGTAGACGCCGGTCATGATCTTCATCAAGGTGCTTTTGCCAGCGCCGTTCTCGCCAGCGATAGCCAAGACCTCTCCACAGGCCACATCGAGGCTGACCTGACTCAAAGCCTTCACTCCCGTGAAGGTCTTCGATATATTTTTGACCTGCAGAAAAGATGCCACGCGCGACTCCGGAAGACAAAGGCCCGCGTCGGGCCCCTGTCGACGCTGGTTACTTGGTGTAAGACCCAAGGTTCTGACTCGTCACGACGTTGACGCCGGTGTCAACGTTGGACGAAGTCGTTTCCTTCCCGCTGATCTGATCGACCAGATGTTCGACCGACAGCTTGCCCATGGTGACCGGACGCTGGACCATGATTCCCTGGATGTAGCCCTCCTTCACACCCTTGATGGTGTCCGGCAGATCATCAAACGCAAAGACTTTGACCGTGTTCTTTTTGGCGGCGAACTCCTTGGTCGCCATGACTTTGGAGACTGCCGGACCACCGACCTGGCTGACACCGAAGATTCCCTTGAGCGCAGGATGGGCGCGCATGATCGATTCGGTCGTGGCGACAGCCTTTGCCAGATCGTCTTCGGTGCCTTCGGTGGCGACGATCTTGATCTTCGGATACTTGCCTAGCGCCGATTTGATTCCTGCAATGCGCTCGTTCAGGTTCACCGCACCGAGTTGACCCGTCACCACAGCGACTTCCCCTTCGCCATCGAGTGCCTTGGCCATCGACTCACCCATCGTCTCACCCGCTGCGGTATTGATGGTGCCGATATACATCGACCGTCCGCTGTTAGGAGAGTCCGAATCGAAGGTGACGACCTTGATGCCACTCGCAATGGCCTTCTTGATGGCAGCTTCGACCGACTTCGGCTCATTCACCGAGATGGCAATGCCATCGACCTTCTTGGCTATCAAATCTTCAAGGATTCGCACTTGGGTCGAGCCCTGCGTGTTTTGCGGCACTACCCACTGGTACTGAACACCCAGCGCTGCGGCCGCTGCCTTGGCGCCGGTATTGCAATCATCGAAGAAGGGTACCGCCACCTTGGGGATCACGGCGATCTGCAGATCCTTCAGGTCCTTTGCGAATGCGCTGGTCTGAGATGCCAGCGACAGGGGCAAGGCAAGAACGGCAACTTGAATTAGCGAAAGAATTTTTTTCATGATGTCTCGTAGTTTTTGAGTTTGAAGATTCGGGCTGGTTACCTTGCGGCCCAAAGTGGGCCTCTGTTTGATCGGCGGGGTTAGTTCTCCTTTGCTCCATGGCGCCAAACATCGATGCTCACGGCGATGAGGATGACCGCTCCAGTGATGGCCTGTTGCGCATAGGTATTGATGTTCATCAGCACTACGCCATTTGCAATGATTCCAGTGAGGGCGGCGCCAATGACGGTGCCCTGCACGCTGCCCACGCCGCCCGCGAGGCTGGCGCCGCCGATCGCAGCGGCGGCAATCACGTCGAGTTCGACGCCGAAGCCAGAGGCCGGCTCGGCCGACAGAAAGCGAGAGAACGCGACGATGCCAGCCAGGGAAGAGATGGCTCCGGACAGCGTGTACACGATGAGCTTGGTGCGGGCGGTGTTCACGCCGCTGATCCAGGCGGCATGCTCGTTGCCGCCGGTCGCATAAACGTGCCGGCCGAAGGTCGTATAGGACATGACCACGGAGAAAACGATCGCCAGCACGACCATGATCACCACAGGTGCCGGCACGCTGCCAAGGTAACCCTGTCCGATCTGGTTGAATATCTCCGGAGTCTCGGGCGTAACGGGAACACCCTTGGTGACGATGTACATCAGGCCGCGTCCGATACTCAACGTGCCCAGCGTCGCGATGAAGGGCGGCAAGCGCCCAACAGTCACCAGCAAGCCATTCGTCATTCCGAACGCCACTCCGACACCCAGCCCGCACGCCACACTGACGACAGTCGAAAAGCCGTGCTGAAAAGCCAGAGCGGTGACCAGACCCGCAAGTCCCATTACCGAGCCGACCGAAAGATCGATGCCCCCGGTGATGATGACCATCACCATGCCGATCGACATGATCGCGGTTGTCGAAAATGAGCGGAAGACGCCCATGAGGTTGTCGCTCGTCAGAAAGTACGGCGTCGCCATCGCAATGCCCGCACTGACCAGCACCAAGGCTATCAGCACGCTCATTTCACGGGCGCGTGTGAGACTCAGCAACGCCCGCCCTATCGCAGGCAGCGTCCACCGGCTCGGCGGGTTCAATCCAGCTTCCACTTTGTCTCCTGGCATTGCTCTTATGGCTGAAGGGACGGGCGGGGCTCCGCATCGTTCTCCTCCACTCGCAATGCAGATCGCGAGCAGTGCAATGTAGGGTCATCGGTACGGCGCTACGCTCCCGTGAAAGCAATCCTTTGTTAACTTCAAGTCAAGAATGCAGGCAACCATGCTGACGGATATCCAGCCCGGCGATCTGGGGTTTTTTTCGACTCTCGCCGCTTCGGGGAGCCTCACGGCAGCAGCGCGCGAGCTGGGAATTTCACCGCCGGCGGTGAGCAAACGACTTTCCCAGATGGAAGCTCGGCTCGGCGTGGCACTGGTCACCCGGACCACGCGGCGAATGAGCATGACTCCAGAGGGAGAAATTTACCTGGAGCACGCGCGCCGCATCCTCGGAGAAATCGATGAACTGAAGCAGTTGCTCGGTAGTGCCAAGGTGACGCCCAAGGGGCTGCTGCGCGTCAATGCGACCCTGGGCTTCGGTCGCTGCGAGGTGGCGCCGATCATTTCAAAATTTGCACGCAAGTACCCGTTGGTCGAGGTACAACTCCAGCTCTCGGTCAATCCACCGCTGATAACCGACGACGTCTTCGACGTGTGCGTGCGCTTTGGCGAGCCGCCCGACTCGCGCGTCATCGCCCGCCGCCTCGCCAACAACCGGCGCCTCCTGTGCGCAGCGCCCAGTTACATCGCGCGCCACGGACAACCCAAGACTCCACAGCAACTGACCACCCACAATTGCATCGGTATCCGGCAAGGCGATGAAGCCCATGGCGTCTGGCGACTCAGCAGTGGCCGAGGTGAAAGCCGTCGAACCGAGTCGATCAAAGTACGCGGAAACCTGGTGACCAATGACGGAGAGATTGCCGTTAATTGGGCGCTCGAGGGGCATGGCATCCTGATGCGCGCACAGTGGGACGTCGCCCGGCACCTGCGCAGTGGTCGCCTGGTGGAGATCCTGCCGACCTTCGAGACGCCGGACGCGGATATCTTTGCTGTGTATCCGCAACGGCATCAACATTCCCCGAGGGTGCTGGCCTTCGTGGAGTTTCTGGCCCAGTCGCTTTCTGCGCGCTGAGGTGCCTTTTTTCAACAAAACTGATCAATGGACTCATTCATGACACACCCAGCACTTACACCCGGTTCCGTCGCCGTGGTCACGGGCGCCGCCGCCGGCATTGGCTTTGCGGCCGCGCTACGTTTTGCCAAGTTGGGGCTCAATGTGTGCCTCGCGGACATTGACGTCGACCAACTTTCACGCGCTGCGGAACAAGTCGGCGCAGTGGCTTCCGGCGGTCGAAGCCAAGTCATTTATCAGCAAACCGACGTATCCAAAGTCGAAGACCTGCAGCGGCTGGAGCAAGTGGTGAGGGACCGCTTCGGCGGCACGGATGTCTTGATGAACAACGCCGGTATCCAGCCGGGCAGCACTGTCTTCGGGCCTGTCGAAAACTGGCACCGGGTGCTCGGCGTGAATCTGTGGGGTGTGGTTCATGGGGTGCAGACGTTCGTGCCTTCGATGATCCGGCGCGGCCGACCTGGTTGCGTGATCAACACCGGCTCCAAGCAAGGCATCACGACCCCGCCGGGCGACCCGGCATACAACGTGTCCAAGGTTGGCGTCAAAGCCTGCACTGAAGCGCTGCAGCACGAATTGAGAAATACGTCGAACTGCCAAATCAGCGCGCACTTGCTGATTCCGGGATTCGTGTTTACCCAACTCACTGCACAAGGTCGAGCCGAAAGGCCTGCCGCCGCATGGACACCCGAGCAGACTGTGGACTTCATGATGGAACGATTGGAAGCCGGAGACTTCTACATCCTGTGCCCGGACAATGACGTGCCGCGGTCGCTCGACGAGAAGCGCATCCTGTGGGCAGCCGGCGATATCGTCGAAAACAGGCCACCTTTGTCCCGTTGGCTTCCCGAGTACCAAGAGGCATTCCAAAGCTTCCGTCGCGCATTGGAGTGAGCCGGCTCCGGTTCAACCGGCCCTATGGGCTCTACCGGCTCCAGACTTCGCTCCCATGCCGCCAGCGTGAAGCCGGCCGCCAAGCCGTCGGACTTTGTACTGGTTGGGAGCCCGATGGTCGCTAGTGGAAATGCAGTGCTATCTCCACCGCAGTGTCGTAATAGGTAGCGCCGCGGCCGATATCGGTCAGCCCGTCGGAGGTCACGGCGTTCGAGTTTTCCCCGTCCGCCGACTTTTTCTGCCACCAGATCGAAGGTGCCACAAGAACACCGGGGCGCACTTTGGTGTTAACTCGCGCATTCACGGTGAAGGCGCCACGCTGGTTGAAAACTCGCACACGGGCGCCATCCGAAATTCCTCGTGCGGCAGCATCGTCCGCATGAATCTCCACCCACGGATCACCCACCTCTTTCACCAGCGACTTGATCGACGAGAAGCTTGAGTTCAAATAATGCCGTGCAGGCGGTGTGAGCAACATCAACGGAAATTGCTTTGCAAGCTCGGGGTTTCCCAATGACGACTCTCGCGGCGGAATGAACTCCGGCACGGCGCTCCATCCCTGTTTCGCCGCGGAGGCACTCTCGAACTCGCACTTGCCCGAAGGCGTCGGGAAGTTGCCGTTAGCAAACGGCGCATAGCGCTCCGCCACGTCCAGCCGCTGCCAGCCATTGCGCTTCAGCGCATCGAAATCCAGCGTCGCATTGACGGGCGCTGTCATGTCGTGAGCCTGTCGCGCGACCTCTTCATCGCTTTGCTTGAAGCAGTCGTCGTCGTAGCCCATGCGCACGGCCAGCCGACGAAACAGCTCGGCATTGGAGCAAGCCTCGCCCAGCGGCGCGATGGCCTGCTGGTTGAGCATGGTGTAGAGCGTGCCGTAAGGCCGATGCACATCGAACTGCTCCAGCTGCGTCGTGGCGGGCAGCACGATGTCGGCGTAGTCGCAGGTGTCGGTCAAAAAGATTTCGTGCACGACGGTGAACAGGTCGTGCCGCAGGAAGCCCTGGCGCAGCAGCGTGTTGTTGGGCGCGACCGCCATCGGGTTCGAGGCGTAGACGAACATCGCCTGGATCGGCGGGTCATTCAACTCGTTGAGGGCGCGGCCTATCTGCGCCATGTTGACGCTGCGTGGCGGATGCGCCGGGTCGGGCAACAAGTGCCGGCCATCGAGCGCAGCCAGGTCGATCGCGTGCGCCCCTGCGTTGTCGAGCAACACGCCGCCGGCGGCTTCGCGCCAAGCGCCGGTGAGCGCCGGCAGGCAGGCAATGGCGCGCACCGCGTTGCCGCCGCCGGCATGGCGTTGCAGGCCGAAGTTGACGCGGATGGCGCTGGCCCGCTCGGCGCCGTATGCGCGCGCCAATTGCTCGATGTCATCGGCACTCAGGCCGGTGATGCCGGCAACCACCTCGGGCGTGAACGTGCCTGCACGTTGTGCCAGCGCCTCGAAGCCGAGCGTGAAGCTGTCGATGTAGTCGCGGTCGATCAGCCCGTCGCGAATCAGCACATGCATGATGCCAAAGGCCAGAGCGCCGTCAGTGCCGGGCAGCGGCGCCAGGTGCCAGTCGGCCTTTTCCGCCGACTGCGAGCGGTAAGGATCGATCGCGATCACGCGCGCACCCTTGCGGCGGGCTTCCGAGATGCGCGTCCACAGATGCAGGTTCGACGTGATCGGGTTGGTGCCCCACAGGATGATCAGTCGCGACTCGGCGAAGTGCGTGATGTCGGTGCCAATCTGCGCACCGATCACGGTGTTGTAGCCCATGCGGCCCGCGGTTGCGCACAGCACGCGCTCGGGTTGCGAAGCGCCCAGCTTGTGGAAGAAACGCCGCGGCATGCCGAAGTTGTGCACCAGCCCGAGCGTGCCCGAATACGCGTACGGCATGACGCCCTGCGCGTCGACTGCGGCGATCGCTTTCAGCTTTGCCGAAACGATGTCGAGCGCCTCGTCCCAGCCGATGCGCTCGAAGCTGCCCTGCCCCGGCCCCTTGCCGCCGACGCGGCGCATCGGGTGCAGCACGCGGTCGGGGCTGTAGGTGCGCTCGAGGTATCGCGCGACCTTGGTGCACAGCACGCCTTGCGTGGTCGGGTGATCCGGATCGCCCCGCACCTTGGTCGCAACGCCATCCTTCACCGTGATCAGCATGGCGCAGGTGTCCGGGCAATCGTGCGGGCAGGTGCCATGGACGATGCGTTCGGCAACCGTGTCGGCAGCCGCGATGTCGGTGCTCATTGGTAGGCTTCCGTGAACAGGGTCGCCAGGTTTTCGCGCGTCAGCGGACGCGGGTTGGTCGGTGTCGAATGGTCGGCCAGTGCACCGTCGACGATGTGTTCGAGCACATCGGGCGGCACGCCCATGGCGCGCAGGCTCGTCGGCAGTCCGAGTCGCAGGTTGAGCGCCTGCACCGCATCGGCCAGATCGACACCTTCGTCAAGCCCGAAGGCCGTGCGCAACCGTGCGTACTTGTCGCCCACGTGGTCCACGTTGAAGCGCAACACGGCCGGCAGGATGACCGCATTGACGGTGCCGTGGTGCAACGACGGCGAGGTCAGCGCGCCCAGCGGGTGCGCCAGCGCATGCACCGCGCCCAGACCCTTTTGAAAGGCCAGTCCGCCCTGGATGCCGGCCATCATCATCTCCCAGCGCGCCTGCCGGTCGTCCGGGTGCGTCACGGCACGTTCGATCCAGCGCCAGGCGCGTGCCGCGCCGTCGAGCGCGATGGCCTCGGCGGGCGGATTGATGCGGGGCGAAAGAAAGGTCTCGATGCAGTGCGTGAAGGCGTCCATGCCGGTGCCCGCCGTCAGCGCAGCCGGCATGCCGAGCGTCAGGTCCGGATCGCACAGCGCGCGCCGGGGCAACAGATGCGGGCTGACGAACACCAGCTTGCGGCCGTCGCGCAGCCGGATCAGCGCACCTCGGCCGACCTCACTGCCGGTGCCGGCGGTCGTGGGCACGGCGACGATCGAGGCAGCTTGCGCGCCTATCAGCGGCATCGCCGCCATGCCGGCATAACGCGCGAACGGCCCTTCGTGCGTTGCCATCAATGCCACGCCCTTGGCCAGGTCGATCGGCGAGCCGCCGCCGATGGCGACCAACCCGTCGCAGCGCTGCGCGCGGTACTGCACGGTAGCCGCTTCCACCGCCTCTTCGGTGGGATTGGGCGGCGTTCCGGTGAACACCGAGACGCCATCTGGCGACGGCAGCAGCGCAAGGATGCGCGCGACGATGCCGGTCTGCACGATGCCCACATCGGTGACCAGCAGGGGTCGACTGATGCCGAGTTCAGCGAGCACGCCGGGCAGCAGCGCAACCGCGCCGGCCTCGAACTCGAGATGCGTCAGATAGTGAATGGCGGCCATGGGTCGTGCGGCTCAGGCAGCCGCGTGCAGCATGGCGTCGAGCAGCACGTTGCAACCGGCAGTCAGGTGCTCGGGCTTGGCGTCCTCGATCTCGTTGTGCGAGATGCCGTCCTTGCACGGCACGAAGATCATCGCCACCGGCAGCTGGCTGGCGACGTACACCGCGTCGTGGCCGGCGCCGCTCACTACGTCCATGCAGCTGTAACCGCGCGTCTGCGCGCCCTGGCGCACGCCTTCGACCAGATGCGGTGCGAAGGCGGTCGGCGGGAAGTACACGACCTGTTCGATGTCGACCTGGGTCCGGGTCGCGGCAGCCACTTCGGCACAGGCTGCGCGGATCTCGGCGTCCATCTTGGACAGCGTTTCGTCGTCGATGTTGCGCAGGTCGGCAGTGAACTTCACGCGGCCCGGAATCACGTTGCGCGAGCTCGGGAACACGTCGACCGTGCCGACCGTGCCGCGACCGTGCGGCGCGTGGCGCAGCGCGACGGCTACGGTCTCCTGCATCAGCCGGGTAGCGGCCTGCAGCGCGTCGCGGCGCAACGCCATCGGCGTCGGGCCGGCGTGCGCCTCCTGGCCGGTCACCGTGATGTCGTACCAGCGCTGGCCGAGCGCACCGGTCACGGCGCCGATCACGATGGCGGCGTCTTCCAGCACCGGGCCCTGTTCGATGTGCGCTTCGAAATACGCCGCGAAGAGCGGTGCGCCGGCCGAGACGGCGGCTGCCGTGTCGCCTGCGTAGCCGATGGCCTTGAGCGCGGTCTCGACGCTGATGCCCTCGCGGTCGACCGCAGCCAGCGCGGTGGCGAGCGTGAAGGCGCCGGCATACACGCCCGAGCCCATCATCACGGGCACGAAGCGCGAGCCTTCCTCGTTGGTCCAGATCGCCATCTCGAGCGGGAGGCGCGTCTGGATGTCGTGGTCGTTCAGCGTGCGGAACACTTCCAGCACAGCCAGCACACCGTAGTTGCCGTCGAACTTGCCGCCGGTCGGCTGCGTGTCGATGTGGCTGCCCGAGGCCACCGCCGGTGCGTCGTTCTCGCGACCGAAACGGCGCGCGAAGATGTTGCCGATCTGGTCGATGCGAATGGTGCAGCCGGCCTCACGAGCCCAGCCGATGACCTTGTCGCGGCCTTGCCTGTCCAGGTCGGTGAGGGCCACGCGACAGACGCCGCCGGCCGGTGTGGCGCCGATGGCGGCCAGTTCCATCAGGCTGGCCCAGAGGCGGTCGCCGTTGATCGATAGCGTGCTCATGTGGTTCAGTTCCTTGTACGTGATGGCCGCTCAGGCGGCCTGGGAAAGGATCGCAGCGCCAGGCGCCTGCGTCGGGTTCCACTGCTGGCCCGGCACGGCGGCGATCAGACGCTGCGTGTAGGCGTGCTGCGGGTCGTCGAAAATCTGCTGCGGACTGCCGCGCTCGACGATACGGCCGCGGTTCATCACCAGCACCGTGTCGCAGACCTGTGCCGCCACGCGCAGGTCGTGCGTGATGAAGACCAGCGCGATCTGCAGCTTTTGCTGCAGCTGATGCAGCAACGCCAGCACCTGCGCCTGAACCGACACGTCGAGGGCAGAAACCGATTCGTCGGCCACCAGCACCTGCGGGTCGAGCGCCAACGCGCGTGCGATGCCGATGCGCTGTCGCTGGCCACCGGAAAACTCGTTCGGATAGCGGTCGAACGATGAATCTTCCAGCCCGACCAGTGTCAGCAGTTCGCGCGCCCTGGCCTCGGCCTGGGCCCGCGTCTTGCCGCTCGCGACCGGGCCGTCGCTGACGATGCGGCCCACCGTCTGGCGTGGATTGAGCGAGGCGAACGGGTCCTGAAAGATCATCTGGATGTCCTTGCGCAGCGGGCGAAAAGCATGAGCCGACAACGAGGCGATGTCGATGCCGTTGAACAGCATCTGCCCGCCATCGACCGCCACCAGCTTCAGCAGGCACTTGCCGATGGTCGACTTGCCCGAGCCCGATTCGCCGACGATGCCGAGCGTCTCGCCACGGCGCACGGTGAAGCTGACGTCGTCGACAGCCTGCACCACGCGCCTGGTGGCAAACCAGCCGCCGCCGGTGGCGTAAGTCTTCTTCAGGTTGCGCACGTCGAGCACCGGCGCGCTGTCGGCCACCGCGTCGCGCAGGTCGGTGCGCCGACGCGGCACGGCCGCAATCAGACGCTGCGTGTAGGGATGCTGCGGCGCGTTGAGCACCTGCGTCGCCGTGCCGACCTCGACCAGCACGCCTTTCTCCATCACCGCCACGCGATCGGCGATCTCGGCGACCACACCGAAGTCGTGGGTGATGAACATCACGCCCATGCCACTGGCGCTGCCATCGCTGCCGCCTCGCTTGCTGCGCTGGATCGACTGGATCAGCGCGAGGATCTGTGCCTGCGTGGTCACGTCCAGCGCGGTGGTCGGTTCGTCGGCGATCAGCACCGCGGGTTCGAGCGCCAGCGCCATCGCGATCATCACGCGCTGACGCTGGCCACCCGACAACCGGAACGGGTACGAATGCCGGATCACGTCGGGATCTGGCAGGCCGACGAAGGCGATCAGCTCGCGCACGCGCTTCGCAACTTGCGCCGTATCGCGCACGCCATGCACCTCGAGCACTTCGGCAATTTGATCGCCCACGCGCATCACCGGGTTCAGCGCCGACAACGGCTCCTGGAAGATCATGCCGATGGCGCTGCCGCGCAGTTTGCGCAGTGCGGTTTCCGGCAGGCGCAGCAGATCCTGCCCCTGAAACAGGATGCGGCCGGCCGAAGGCTGCATGTACGAAGGCAGCAGGCCCATCACGGCATTGGCGCTCATCGACTTGCCCGAGCCGGACTCGCCCACCACGCACAGGATCTCACCCGCATACAGCGTGAGATGGATGTCCTGCACGGCGAAGGCGCGGTCGCCGCCGCCCGGGATCGGGATCGACAGTCCCTCGATCTGCAACAAGGGCGAGCCTGGGCTGCCGCTCATCGCTCGCCCCGGTTGCGCAGATGCGGGTTCAGCGCGTCGTTCAGACCTTCGCCAATCAGGTTGACGGCCAGCACCGTCAGCAGGATCGCCAGGCCGGGCAGAAAACTCATCCACCAGGCTTCGCGGATCATGGTGCGGGCAGCGCCGATCATGAAGCCCCAGCTCATCAGGTTGCGGTCGCCCAGGCCGAGAAAGGACAGCGCCGATTCGGTCAGGATGGCCGTCGCGATCATCAACGAGGCGGTCACGATGATGGGCGACATGGTGTTAGGCAGGATCTGCGTGAAGATGATGCGCGGCGCGCTCTGGCCGATGACAACGGCCGCCTGCACGAAGTCGCGCGAGCGCAGCGACATGAACTCGCCGCGCACCAGCCGCGCCACCGGCGGCCACGACACCACGGCGATGGCGGTGATGATCGACGTCAGGCTGGGCTGGAAGATGGCGACCAGCACCACGGCCATCGCCAGCGTCGGGATGGTCTGGAAGAACTCGGTCAGGCGCATCAGGACGTCGTCGATGCGGCCGCCGTAGTAGCCGGCGACGGCCCCGATCGAGATGCCGATGAAGGTCGCCACCGCCGTACTAACCAAGCCGACCAGCAACGACACGCGCGCGCCGTAGGCCAGCCCGGATGCGATGTCGCGGCCCAGCATGTCGGTGCCGAGCGGATAGGCCGCATCGGTCAAAGGATCGAGCAAAGGTTCGCCGACGGCGTTCCAGGGGCTGCCGGGGAACACCAGGCCGGCGAACAGCGCCACCAGAATCACCACGCCGACGATGACGAGGCCGACCACGGCGCCCTTGTTGCGCGCAAAGCGTCTGAAGAAATGATTCATGAGCTGGCCTCGATGCGCGGGTCGATGAAGCGGTAGAACACGTCGGTCAGCAGGTTCACCAGCACCACCAGCACGGAGGTCACCAGAAACACGCCGAGCAACACCGGATAGTCGCGCTGGATCAACGCGTCGAACATCAGGCGGCCGATGCCGGGCCAGGCGAACACGGTCTCTGTCAGCACCGCGCCACCGAGAATCTGGCCGGCCTGGATGCCGGCGAAGGTGAAGACCGGCAGCATCGCGTTGCGCAGTACGTGGCGGCGCGTGATCTGCCCGGCTGGCACGCCCTTGGCGCGCGCCGTCTTGACGAAATCGAGCGAGCCGACTTCGAGCATGGAGGCACGCGTCAGGCGCGTGTAGATGGCAGTGAAAAACAGGCCGAGCGTCACGACCGGCAACACCATGTGCTGCATCACGTCCCAGGCGCGAGCTGCACCGGTGAGGCCGCCGCCGATGGTCTCCATGCCAAACGGCGGCAACCAGTCGAGGCGAATGGAGAACACCAGCATCGCCATCAGCGAGACCCAGAACAGCGGCGTGGCATAGAACAGCAACGCGCCCGACATGATGAGCGAATCGGCCAGCTTGCCGCGCCGCACCGCCGCCATCACGCCGAGCAGGATGCCCAGCAACAACGAAAAAACGAAGGCCGATGCGCTCAACAGCAGCGTGGCCGGCAACCGGTCGAGGATGAGCTCACTCACCGGCAGGTTGTTGCGGTAAGAGAAGCCCATGTTGAAGGTCAACACGCCCTTGAAGTACAGCCACAGCTGCACGTACAGAGGCTGATCGAGCCCGAACTGCTGGCGCAACTGCGCCAGGAACTGCGCGTCGCCGGCGCCCGACTCGCCGGCGATGACGGTCGCCGGATCGCCCGGCGCCAGGTGGATCAGCAGGAAGTTGAACACCACCACGCCCAGCACCACGAACGCCGCCTTCAGCAGCCGCTTGAAAAGAAACTCGAGCGAGTTCATTCCGACCTGCAGGCGAGCGTTACTTCGAAATCCAGACGTTGTCGAGCGACTCGTTCAGGCCGATGCCGGTCGTCACCAGGTTATGCACCTTGTTGCGGTAGAGCGTGGCGTACTGCATTTCGATCAGGTAGCCCACCGCCACGTCGTCGACCAGGATGCGTTGCGCTTCCGAGTACATGCGCTGGCGGGCGTCGGCACTCTTGAGCAGGGGCGCAGCGCCCAACAGGCGGTCGACTTCGGGGTTGTTGTAGCCGTGGTTGTTGCCGAAGGGCGTGCCCTTGATGATGTTGGTGCTGACGTAGTTGCGCGTCACGCCGATGGCCGGGTCGGCGTACTGGTAGAGGAAGTTCATCGTCAGGTCGAAGTCGAAGTCCGACACCTTCTTCGACCAACCGGCCGGGTCGGTCGCCTCGATGCTGACCTTGAAGCCGAGCTGCTCCAGTTGCTGCTTGGTGTATTCACCCAGCCGGTCCCAGACCGAGCCGTAGGGAATGGGCAGCACCTTGATGGTGTAGTCACCCGGCTTCACGCCCGCGTCGGCCAGCATCTTTTTGGCCTTGGCCATGTCGTAGTTGTAGCTCGGGACGTTCTTGTCGTAGTAGAGCGTGGTCGACGCGATCGGGCCGGTCGCGACCTTGCCGACGTTGAAGAAGATGTTCTTCAGAACGAAGTTGCGGTCCATTGCATACATGATGGCCTGGCGCACTTCCTTCTTGTCGAACGGCGGCTTGCGCAGGTTCATCTGCAGCCACAGGTTGGGCGAGAACATTTCCCAGCCGGCGGTTGTCACACCGACATCGGGCAGCTTCTGCAAGCGTCGCACTTCGAAGTTTTCGACGTCGCCGCCACGCAGCACGTCGACCGTGCCGCGCTCGAAGGCCACCGCACGCGAGGCCGCGTCGGGGATCACGCGCAGGTAGATCTCGTCGAGGTAAGGCAGGCCGGGCTTGTAGTAGTCGGGGTTCTTGACCAGGTGGATGTACGAGCCGCGCTTCCACTCCTTCAGCTTGAAGGGGCCGGTGCCGATGGGCGTGTTGTTGGCCGGGTTGGTGCGGTAGTCGGTGCCGTCGTAGATGTGCTTGGGCACGATCGGCATCGTCGACACCTCGAAGGCATAGATAAACGGGTTGAACGGTTCCTTGAGCCTGAACACCACCTTGTCGTCGCCATCGGCCTTGACCGATTCCACGCGCTGGTTCATCAGCGCGCGCAGGCGCGGGTGCGTCTCACGCAGGAACTTGTCGGCGGAGAACACCACGTCGGCGGAGCTGAAAGGCTTGCCGTCGTGCCATTTGACGTTCTTCTGCAGCACGAAGGTGTAGGTCAAATTGTCGGGCGAGATGGTCCACGAGGTGGCGAGCGAAGGCAGCGGCTTCAGGTCGGGCCCGTACGTCAGCAGGGATTGGTAGATCTTGCTGGCCGCGAATTGCGTCGGGCCGAGTTGGTTGAGGCCCAGCATCAGCGACGGCGGTTCGGGCTGCACCAGCATGTTGAGCGTTCCGCCCGACACCGGCTTGTCTTGCGCCAGGGCCACCCCCGGCAGCTGCGTGAGAAAGATGCTTGCGCCGGCAAGGAGCAGCCGCACGAGCAGGCCTCTTTTGTGTGCATTCATGGAAGTTTTCTTTCGGGGGTTGATGGAGACGAGGCGGGAAGCGAACGGAGATGGCGCAGCACGTCGACAGTGGCCGCAGGGTAGCCATCGACAGTGTGAGTGATGTGCGCGGCCAGCAGCGCATTGAGCCGGGGCAGCGCATGAAAAGGCACGGCGGGGTAGGCGTGGTGCTCGACATGGAACGGCATGTTCCAGGCAAAGAAATGCACGAAGCGGTTGGTATAGGTGGTGCGCGTGTTCTCCAGCATGTCGGGCGAATGCGCGCAGCCGGTGTGCTCGGCCAGCAGGTAGGGGCGCAGGAACAACTGGCCGACCGCCAGCGGAACGATCCACAACCAGAGCGCGGCCAGCGATCCGGCCGCCAGAGAGACGGCAATCACCACTGCGTAGCCTGCGAGGTAGCAACGCGCCTCGCGCACGATCAACGGTCGCTTGTCCTCGGGCACCCACGGTACGCTGACCTTGCCCAACACGCCATGGACGAACAGCAGTCGGGCCCGGCCGATCCAAATCGGCATGCCGGTCCACAGCCATGCGATGCCAGGACGGGTGTGCGGCAACGGCGTCGCGAGTTCGGGGTCCAGCGCCGGGTCTTGCGTGTGACGGTGGTGCACCCAGTGGTAGGCGCGGTAGTACTCGTAGGGCAGGAAGATCGCGAAGCCGGCAAAGTGCCCGAGCAGGTAGTTGCCGGTGCGTGTCTTGAAAGCAGTCTGATGCGCAGTTTCATGGACCGCCGTGAACAGGAAGGCGATGAAGTAGCCCTGCAGCAGCGTGAGCGGGACGGCCCATACGGTGCCGAGCGCATGCCACAGCGCGAAGCCGCCGAGCGCGATGGCGCCCAGGTGGCCGGCGGCGCGGCGCACGGCGGCAGCGTCGGAACGCACAGCCAGCGCCTTCAGCTCTTTCGCGCTGACGCGGAAAGTGGCGGGCTTGCGAGCGGTGCGAGGTTCGGCGGTGTTCGTGGCCTGGTCGGGAGCGGCGGTGTCGAGATCGATGTGGATGGAAGAGGTCATGTCGCAAGCAGCGTCTTGACGCGGGTTTCGATGAAAGCCCGGTCCTCCGGCTGGTTCACCGGGTTGCCTGCGCGATGGCCCCACACCGACGGAATCGGTGCGAGCTCGGCATTGCGCAGGTGCGCCATCTCGGCGCGGTTGTCGTCGACCTGGAAGTACAGGTCGTGGTCGCCGGGCATCAGCAGCACGCGGGCGCGGATGGCGCCGAGCGCCTTCTTCAAATCACCGCCATACAGGTCGTTGGCGCTGATGTCGCCGCTTTGCCAGGTGCGGAACTGCGCCAGCAGATCGGCCGGGTCGCGGCGCGCGAAGGTGCTCTCCCACGACGTGACCAGATAGTCTTCGAGCGACGAGGCGCCCAGCCCGCGCCACATCTCTTCGCGGTAGAAGGTCTGCGACAGTGCCCAGCCGGCGTAGACCCGGCCCATGGCGCGAAAGCCGCGCACCGGCCGCTCGGTGAATACGCCGTCTCGGTAAGCCGGGTCGGCCATCAGCGCGTGCATCGCGCCTTCGATAAACACCTTGTTGTGCGGTGCGCAGCGGGCCGATCCGCAGACCACCGCGATGCGCTCGACCGCGTCCGGGAACAACGCGGCCCAGTGATACGCCTGCATCGCGCCCATCGACCAGCCATACACCAGCGCCACCTTGTCGATGCCCCAGAGCTCGGCGAGCATGCGCCGTTGCACGTGCACCGCGTCGAAGTACGTCACATCGGGATAGCGCGTGCCGACGTCCGGCCAGGGCGTGTTCGAGGGTGAGCTCGACAGGCCGTTGCCGAACAGGTTGGGGATCACGATGAAGTATTTCGACGGATCGAGTGCACCGCCCTCGCTCACCATGAACTGCGTGTCGTGGTGCTGCGCGCTGTACGACGTCGGGTAGACGATCACGTTCGAGCGGTCGGCGTTCAGCGTGCCGAAGGTCTTGTAGACGATCGCCATGTTGCGGAAGGTGCGGCCGGACTGCAGTACGACGTTGCCGGCCTGAAAGACTTCGCTGTCGCTCGCGACAGCTGCCGATGCAAAGTCTTTTTTCATGTTTATCCGATTGGTTTGGGCGACTCGTGCATTGCACAGATCGCATTAACTATACGCGTCGTACAGTAACTATCTACGCAACAAACATGCCGGATTTAGGCGGACTTTGAGAGCCGTCGCGAGCGGCTTTGGTGCATTCCCCGCCGACATCGACGACGACGCAGCCGATAACATCGGGTCGCTATTCCAAGCGCTGCATGAACGGCGCTGCATCCACCGACGCTTCAGGACGCCCGCATGCCCCAACCCCTTGCCAAGCCTCGCGGTAGACCCCGTTCTGAACTCGCCGCCACGGCGGTGCTCGAAGCTGCGTACCGGCTGTGTGCATCGGGCGGCCTGCGCGGCGCGACCATCCAGGCGATCTGCGCTGAATCCGGCGTCTCGAAGATGACCGTTTACAAGTGGTGGGACGGCCGGCTGCAACTGCTCATCGATGCCTACATGCGTCAGGCAACGCTGCTACTCCCCCTGTCGGAAACAGAGCCACCGGCCAAGGCCATCAGGGCGCATGCGCAGAGTTATGTCACCGCCTTGCAAGGCGATTTGGGCCGCGTGCAGATGGCGGTGCTGGCCGAATGCATGGCGGAAAACGGGAACTCTGCCGTGTTCGTCGAACGGTATCTGAGCATCCGGCGCAAGCTGGGTGTCAGCGTGATCCGGCGCGGCCAAGCCGATGGCAGCATCTTGTCTCCGCGCCCGGCCGAGGCGTTATACGACCAGATCTACGGCACGATCTGGTACCGCTTCCAGTTTGGCCTCAGGGCATTGAGCAAAGCCTTCGTCGACTCGCTGATCGACGCCGTCTTTGCGGACGGCGCCGAAAATCAACTTTGAAAAGACGGTCTGTCAAGCCGTCTCGGCCAGCGCATCACCCAGCGCGTTGACCATGCGGTCGATCTCCGCCGGCTCGGCAACAAACGCCGGCGCCAATTGAATCGTGTCGCCGCCGTAGCGCACGTAGAAGCCCTTTTTCCAGCACGCCATGGCCACTTCATACGGCCGCCGCGCCGGCTCGCCGGGCAATGCCGCCAGCGTGAAGCCGGCCGCCAAGCCGTAGTTGCGGATGTCCACCACATGCTTGCTGCCCTTCAGGCTGTGCACCGCGTTCTCGAAGTACGGCGCGAGTGCCTGCACGCGCCCGACCATGTCTTCGGACACCAAAACGTCCAGCGCGGCGATGCCGGCAGCGCACGCCACGGGATGCGCCGAGTAGGTGTAGCCGTGCGGGAACTCGATCATGTACTCGAGCCCACCGGCGTCCATGAAGGTGTCGTATATCTCGGTCTTGGCGATGACGGCGCCCATCGGTTGCGCGCCGTTGGTGACCTGCTTGGCGATGTTCATGATGTCCGGCACGACGCCGAAAGCCTCGGCACCGGTCATCGCACCGCAGCGGCCGAAGCCGGTGATGACCTCGTCGAATATCAGCAGGATGTCGTGCGCCGTGCAGATGCCGCGCAGGCGCTGCAGGTAGCCCTGCGGCGGCACCACGACGCCGGCAGAGCCCGACATCGGCTCGACGATCACGGCGGCAATGTTCGACGCGTCGTGCAGCGTGATGAGGTCGAGCAGGCGGTCGGCCAGCTCGGCGCCTTGCGTCGGCATGCCGCGGCTGAAGGCATTGGAAGCCAGTTGCGTGTGCGGCAGGTGGTCGGCCTCTATGCCCTGTCCGAACAGCTTGCGATTGGCGCCGATGCCGCCGACCGAAATACCACCGTAGTTGACGCCGTGATAGCCCTTCTCGCGGCCGATCAGGCGTGTCTTGCTGGCCTTGCCCTTGGTGCGCCAGTAGGCGCGCGCCATCTTGAGCGAGGTGTCGGCCGCGTCCGATCCCGAGTTGGTGAAGAACACGCGATCGAGGCCAGCGGGCATCAGGTCCTTGATCTTGTTCGCCAGCTCGAAGGCCAGCGGATGCCCGAACTGGAACGGCGGCGCGTAATCGAGCTTGGCGATCTGGCGGCTCACCGCTTCGGTGATTTCCGGACGGCCGTGGCCGAGCCCGGTGCACCAAAGGCCGGACAACCCGTCGAACACCTTGCGCCCGTCGCCATCGGTGAAGTAGCAGCCCCTGGCCTCCACGATCATGCGCGGATCGGCCTTGAAGTTGCGGTTGCCGGTGTACGGCATCCACCAGGCGTCGAGCGAGGTCGCGTCGGAATGCGTCCTGCTCTCGACCGCTGCGACAGCCGCAGTCGGAACATGTGAAATCACGGGGATGGCGGTGGATGCGGGCATTGGCAACTCCGCGCACGGCGCGGCCTCGGTGGATGGAGATGGCGCATTGTTCGGCCAGCCGTTAGTCTTGCAAATGGCCCGATATCACTGTTCACTTGGCAATTCATGAAAGTAAAGCAACCGACCGGCACTTCCGGCAAATTCCGCGCGGTGCTCGGCCAGCTGAGCGACATCGACCTGCGGCTGCTCAAGGTGTTCAAGAGCGTGGTCGAGTGCGGCGGCATGGCGGCGGCGGAGCTGGAGCTCAACATCGGCACCTCGACGGTGAGCCGCCACGTCAAGGATCTTGAAACCCGGCTGGCAATGGTCCTGTGCCGGCGTGGCCGGGCCGGCTTCGCGCTCACGCCTGACGGCCAGCGCGTCTACGACGAAACGCTGCGGCTGCTGGCATCGGTCGACGCCTTCCGCGACAGCATCGACGACATCCACCACCGCATGGGCGGCCAGCTCGAAGTGGCGATCTTCGACAAGACTGCGAGCAACCCGCAAGCGCACATCGGTGCGGCCATCGCGCTCTTCTCCGCCAAGGCACCGGACGTGGGTTTGAACATGCATGTCGCGAACATCAACGCCATCGAGCGCGGCATCATCGACGGGCGCTTTCACATCGGGGTCATCCCTTCGCACCGCAGCTCAGGCAGCCTGGCGTACGCGGACCTCTTCGGTGAAACGATGCTGCTGTATTGCGGCGCCGACCACGCGCTCTTCGGCGCGTCGCATGTCGGCCTCACCTGGGACAAGCTGCGCGCCCACGCTTTCGCCGGCCTGGGCTACCACTCGCCCAACATGGAACTGAGCCACCGTGCGCGGCTGCCGCGCAAGGCCACCGGCTTCGACCAGGAAGCGATCGCGACGCTCATCCTGTCAGGGCAGTACCTCGGCTTTTTACCGGACCACTACGCGGAGGCATTCGTGCAACGCGGGCAGATGCAGGCAGTGGCGCCGAAGCGCTTTCACTACGCGTGCCGTTTCGTCAGTCTGTTGCGCCGGTCGCCGACGCCGTCCCGGGCGACGCAGCTGTTCGCGGAGTGCCTGGTGGTGGCGCATGCTGGCAAGGCGCTGCGCGGTGAAGATGCGGTGCGTCGGGTCGGGCGTTCCTGAACGCAAGGCAGTTGGGCGCAGTCACTACCCCTATTGCATCCAGCGCACTACACTCCGCGGCATAACGATTTCCGGGGAGGAAACAATGAAGACATTGCGTTTACATTGCGGGGCGATCTGCGCCCTTGCGATTTTCGCGACGGGGTGTGCGCAACTGAAAGCACCACCGTACGCAGCTGACTACGAAGCGCTTGACCGCCTTCATGCCAGCAAGCCCGGCACTGTTGCGGTAGCGACGACGCAGCCGACAGACCCCACCCAGGCCGTCAACAAGCTGTCACTGCGCGGCGCTGCGCTGCTGTCACCGAGTGGCAGCTTCGCCAAGTATTTCGAAGATGCGCTCATACGCGACCTCAAGGAGGTTTCGTCCTTCGACTCAAGCGCTGCTACACGCCTGGACTCGCGCATCCTGAAAAATGAAATCAGCGTTGGCGGCTTTGTGACCGGCACCGGCGTCATGGAGGTCGAGTTGACCGTGACGCGCAACGCACAGCAACGGCTGCACAAGATCTACCAGGTCAACACCACCTTCGACTCCAGCTTCGCGGGCATCGTCGCGATTCCTGCAGGTCAAGCGGCCTACCCTGATCTCGTTAGAACCATGTTGCGCGCGATCTATTCGGACCCGCTCTTCATCGCCGCTGTTGGCAAGTAATAACTCATAGCAAGAAACAACATCATGTCCATCATTCGAATTGGCCGCATCGTCGCCGCACTCGCATTCGTCGCAGTTCTGGCCGGCTGCGCGCACCCTATCGTCATGAACACCGACGGTGCTCCTGAGCGGATCGAGTCAAAGCTGCTTCAGAAGAAGGTGGCCTACGCCATGAACGACGCGGACCGAGCCAAGCAGGTCATCACGCCGGGTGGCGGAGGCGATCGTGTGAGCTACTACCCCTATCGTGATCTTGAAAAGTCGATCCGCGATGCACTGCGTTCCGTCTACCAAGACGTCGTCGTAGTCAAGACCGCGACCGATGCCAAGGCGATTGCAGACTCAGGTGCCGTCCTGGTGTTCACGCCTGAAATCAAGACCACCTCGAGTTCGCCGTCACCTTTCACATGGCCACCCACTGTCTTCTCGACCGAAATCTCGTGCCTGGTCACCGATGCCGCCGGTGTCGAAGTGACGCGCGTAAAGGCAACAGGAAATGGCATTGCCGAGTTCAGCGAATTCAAGGGCAACTTCGGTCTTTCCGCCAAGCGTGCTGCCGCGGATGTCACCGACAAGCTGGGTACTGCGATTTGGAAGAACGACAAGCTGCGGTGATCGGACGGCTTTAGGTCGAATGCGTTGAAAAAATCACTGGCGGCATCAGGGTTTTCTTTGAAAGAGACTCGAACTCTTCCTGCATCACGATCGTCGGTTCTGGAGCAATCAGCGGAGTCGATTTTTCTCAAGACCAATCAAGCGCAGCAATGCAAGATCTCCCAAGAGAATCGGTCTAAGGCCGTTGCAGAGGTCTTTTCGAGTACAAGTCCAACGCAAGAGTGCATGCCTTGCCTCGCCGCCAATTAATCAACATCCGCTCCAAAACCCATCTATGTTTAAGCGAATTTTTTCGGCTCTTTCCGGAAAGAGCGGCAAGACGTCTGTCAGTACCATTGCCAGCCCTGCAGAGTCGAAAGCGTCGCGGTCGACTGGGAATAGAGAACTGATTAGCGCGTATGACGCCTATGGTCGCGAGGTCAAGATTGCACCCAAGGAATGGCGCGACAAGATTTTCCTACCGAATCTGCAGCAGAAGTGGAACGACGCAAACGAGCTTTATGGCCTGATCCTTTCGGGACTCAATGATGGGTTTGCGACCGACCTTCGGGCTGCCGCCGAACGCCTGGTGGAGATCGACTCAATCCCTGAACGCAGCCACTCTGTTCTGGGCATTGTTCTTATGAAGAACGGTCAATTGGATGCCGCGGAGGCAACGCTTCGTGCCGGTATCGCGAAGGCCGGAGCGACCGGTACGCTGCTGACGAATTTGGCCAAGGTTTTCGCCGAACGGGGAGAACAGGCACAGGCGGATAAAACGCTTTGGCAAGCGGTTCAAGCCGATCCCAATCAGCGAAATGGTCTTGGGTGGTGGGCGGTGATCCAGAAGGAACGCGATGGCGAAGCTGGTTACCTGCGGGCTCTGTCTACAGCCGCCGCTCTTCCGGGAAGCTGGCTGGCTCAACTTTGGCTTGCGCGCCACCATTTGGAGCACACCAACTTCGTGGCCGCACGCGCTTTGTACGTCCAAGTGCTGGAGGGAGGTCTGTTCGACAGCGATGCATTGATGATGGTCTCTGGCGACCTGGGAAATAACGGCCAGCCTTCACTGATTTTTGAACTGATCGGCCCGGTCTTCGACGAACACAAGCACCACCCGATGACCGGCCTGAATATGCTGCGCGCCTGCCAGGATCTCAGTAAAGTCGATGAAGGCGAGGCGTTACTCGCCCGGATGTACGCGCTTGGTATCCCGCCCATCAAGCATCACCTCGATGAGTTCGCTCAGGCTTTCCAAGAGATGCGAAAGCAGGCGGCAACGGGTAGTCCGGTCGACCAGCGCACTCTGGAAATCACAACCATCACCTTGGACCGGCCCATCTGGCATTACGGGTTGCGAGATGCCGAATGGCTCTTCACCCAGAAGGCCGGCGGCTCGCCAGAGGTCGGATTCTTCGCGTTTTCAAAGATCACGGACGGCACCCAACACGCTGAGTCACAACGTGAAGATGATCTAGGACGCCTTTCTCGCGCCATTCCGCTCTATTTGGCTGAAGCCGCGCACTATTGGAGCGACTATGCCGCGCGCGGCTATTTTCTAATCGTGGAAGGCGGTGGTCCAGTCCTAGCAGGAGGCAAGTCCGATGGCGACGCCCTCTTCGACATCGTGCCGAGCGGTATGGAGTTTTTCGTCACGGGGGAGATCGGTTGCACGGGCGAAAGCGCAGACGGCCAATGGAAGATAACCTTGAGTCTTTGGAATTGCCGCACGCGAACCGAACAGGCAAGCGAAGACGGGAATGCGTCCCAGGAGGACCTTGGGGCCCTTGTGCTCGCACTGGAAGCGCGGCTGTTGAACAGCATTGGTTTGAAGCGCGAGCAGCCTCTGGATACTTTCTATCCGCGTCCTACGGCCGACGTCATTCCGGTGTATCTGGCGGAACTTGGCCAAGCCTTCATGCTGACGATGGTTGCCGATAATCACGCGCCGCAATCTGGGTTGTGGGGCGAACGTGCCATGCTTGACTACCCGCTCAACATGGCCCTGCGCTGGCCCGAGAGTGACGTGCCGAAGCTCATGTATGTCTCCGGTCTTGGTAAGGCATTCGACTACCGGTCGCAGGTGCTGCCTGAGTACAAGGAACGTAGTCTTCAGCTGCTCCGTGAGGTCATCCAGGCAAACAGCGTGGCCACCTCCTTGGCCCCGCTCATATGGAGAGCTTTCAGCATGACGAGTGAACTTCAGGCGCACATGCAAAACCAGTCTGCTAACGCACACCCTGCGTACAAGGCGTGGCTTGAGAGAGTCGCGAGTTAAGGCAACGCTGATCAAGTCCGGAGTTGGCACGCTGCCTGCATCACGCATTGCATGAAGCAGCAGACTCTCGCCATGGCCGGTGACCAGAACGCGCAGTACGAACAGTACCGTCGACTTACGCACCGCGACGCGTTCCTTTCCACGATGGAACGCATCGTTCCCTGGGAGCGTCTGTGCAGCGTGATCGAGACGCACTACCCGAAACCCGGCAATGGCATTTGCGCGCGATCTTCGATGCCCACATGGAAGCTTTGCATGGACACTGGGGCGTCGCACCGCCAAAGCCAGGCGACTTTGAGCGCTGGACCACGCTGCCGACTTTCCAGCCGCACCTGTGGCAAGTGGCATGGCACGTTGAGAGCGGGCGGGTGGCCGGACAGGTCAAGCCCTTTATCAATGAAGAGCAGAACCTGACACAGAACCGTCGGCGCGGTGAAACTGAATTTATCAGTGTCGGCGCACCATGGCGTCGGCGTGGCTTGGCGCGCGCCCTTATCGCCAAGGCACTCCATGCACAACGCGATGCTGGCATGAGCGAGTCCGTGTTGGGCGTAGACGCCGACAACGCACACAACGCCGCACGACTCTATGAAAGCTGTGGCTTTCGCGTGACCCGGCGCAACATGGTCTTGCGCAAACCTTTGGTTGGATAACAAGGGGATCACGATCTCCCCAGGCTCTCTCAGCCCCATCAAATACCGGGCGACTTCCGGACACGAGTGAGAACAGTGGCCTGCATGAGCCACTGCACAGCTTTCACCGCCCAGAACCAAGCGCCCGCGTGTTACCGTTGGTTACTAGCGTCAGATGCGCTGGTTGGCGCTGAAAACGGGTTTCGCACGTTCTCCTATCGAGCAAGGAAAGACGCCGACGGCTGGGGCCGGTTCTTTGAACGTGTCAGAAGGCGGGAGGCAAGGGTCGCGGCTCATGGTTGCTCCAGCGTTGGCTTTTGTGCGACTTCAACAATCACGGCGGCCGTCGTTCACGCCGCCATCCGTAAAAGATGCGATGAATTCATGCAGTTTCCCGTTGGCGTCGCGACTGACGACGCTGGCCTTTTGCGCGCTTGCCTGTTCTGCGGTCCAAGCGGCCGACCCGGCGCCTTCCGCTGCGGTACCAAGATTCGAGATCTCGCGCTATCTGGTCGAGGGCAACACGCTGGTCTCCAGCGAGTCAATCGCTCTCGCGCTGGCGCCCCTGACCGGCGCGCAACGTGAATTCAGCGACGTGCAGCGTGCCGTGGACGCCATCGAGGGCGTGTACATCCAGGCCGGCTACACCGCCGTGAAGGTGACTGTCCCCGAGCAGGAACTCGTCGGCGGAACCATCAGGATCAGCGTCGTCGAGGCCGTGGTGACCTCGGTCACCGTCGTCGGCAACGAGCACTTCACGACCGAAAACATCCGCGCGAGCATGAAGCTGAAGACCGGCGCGCCGCCGCGCCTGGGCGAGCTCTCGGAATCGATCCAGTTGGCCAACGACAACCCGGCCAAGCAGATCTCGGTGTCGATGGCGGAAGGCGCGTTGCCCGGCACGATCGACGCGAAGGTGTCCGTGGTCGACTACAACCAGCTGCGCATCATCGCCACGGTGGACAACACGGGCACGGCCAGCAGCGGCCAGTGGCGCACCGGCGTCGCGATCCAGCATGCCAACCTGTTTGGCCTCGACCATGTGGGCACGCTGGCCTACACGACTTCGCCCGACAGCCCGTCCGGCCAGAAACTGGGCGTGTATTCGGTGGGCTACCGGATCCCGCTGTACAACCTGGGCGACAGCCTGGACCTGGTTTACGGCCGGTCGAGCGTCAATTCGCCATCGAGCTCGCCCACGCTCGGCGGCGTGCTGGGCCTCACCGGAAAGGGCGAGACCGTCGGCATCCGCTACAACCATTTTCTCGGGCGCACCGGAGAAAGCACCGCCAAGATCGTCTTCGGCTTCGACCGCAGGAGCATCGACTCGCGCTGCGACGTCAACGGCCAGCCCATCAGCATCACCGGTCCGACGCCGCCGGTGGCCTCGTGCGTGCCGTACACGACGACACCGCTCAGCGTCACGTACATCTCTCAGCGCGAGGGCGTGGACCAGTCGATCAACTACAACATCGGCCTGTCGCGCAACATGGCCAGCGGCCAGCGCTTCACCAACCTGGACGGCCGCACCGACCGCTACTCGTACCTGACGCCGGGCAACCGCGACACGCGCGACGGCTTCGTGGTCGCGCACGGCGCCGTCAACTTCCTGCAGGCCTTGCCGGGCGGGTGGCAAGTGCGTCTGGCCGGCAACGCCCAGCTGACCGACACGCCGCTGGTGGCCAGCGAACAATTCGGCCTCACCGGCGCGAACGCGGTGCGGGGCTTCGACGAGCGCGCGGTGGTTGCCGACAGTGGCCTGGTGCTCAGCGCCGAGCTCTACACACCCGAACTGAGCCCTCGACTTGGCCTGCCAGGCAACCTCCGCGGCCTGGCGTTCGTGGATGCCGGGTACGGCGCCAACCACAAGGCCGCGGGCACCTATTTGCCGAGCAGCACGAACGTGGCCAGCGCCGGCGTAGGCACGCGCTACAGCCTGAGTCGCGACTTCAGCGTCCGGCTGGACGTGGCCCGCGTGCTTGAGTCGGGCAGTTCGTTCATCGAGAAGCGCGGCGACTGGCGCACCCATCTGAGTGCGATGTTCGCGTTCTGAAAAGGAAGACAGCCAATGAATACCGAATCCTTCAAGCTCCGCTTCCTGCCGCTGGTGGTCGCGGCCATCTGTGCCGGCGGGGCCGGCGGCGCGCTGGCCCAGATCGCAGCGGGCGCACTGCCCACGGGCGGCACCGTCGTTGGCGGCCAAGCCTCCATCGTGCAGAACGGCACGACGCTCAACATCAACCAGACGACCAACCAGGCGCTGGTCAATTTCTCGACCTTCAACGTCGGCTCGGGCGCGCTGGTCGACATTCGCCAGCCGGGCGCCGCAGCAGCGCTGCTGGCGCGAGTGACCGGCGGTGACCCGTCGCAGATCTACGGGCAGATCCGGGCGAATGGCGCGATCTGGCTGATCAACCCGTCGGGCATCCTGGTGGGGCAAGGCGCGCGCATCGACGTAGGCAGCTTCATTGCCAGCACGCTGGGCGTGAGCGACACGGATTTCCTGGCCGGACGCCTCAACTTCACGTCGCCAGCAAATGGTGGCGGTGCCGGCGCAGTGCGCAACGCCGGCACCATCAACGCCGCCAGCGGCGGCAGCATCTACCTGGTCGCGCCAAAGGTAGAGAACAGCGGCATGCTGAACGCGCCCAAGGGGGAAGTGATCCTCGCGGCCGCGCAGAACGTGCAGCTGATCGACACCGGCCATCCCGGTGTCACCGTGGAACTCACCGGCGCCAAGGGCGATGTGAAAAACCTCGGACGCATCGTCGCCGACGCCGGCCGCATCGGCCTGGCCGCGGGACTGGTGACCAACGCAGGCACGGTCAGCGCGAGCAGCGCCGAAAGCGTGGGCGGCCGCGTGTTCCTGCGCGCCACCGACCTGAAGACAACCTCGACGTCGGACATCAGCGCCAACGGAACCTCCGGGGGCAACGTGGTCCTGTCCGCGGACAACACCAACATCGACGGGCGCATCTCGGCCACGGGCAGCAACGGTCCCGGTGGATTTGTGGACACGTCTGGGCACCTCAGCCTGAACGTCAGGCACGCGCCGATCGTGGGCAAGGGCGGCGAATGGCTGATCGACCCTAGCAACCTGGTGGTGGTGGCCGGCGGCGGTGGGGCGGACCTGAACAACGGTGGTGTCGTCACGTCGACCGAGACGGGCACGACGGTCGGGGCCGACGTGATCACGGCGCAACTGAACCAGGGCACGAGCGTGTCGCTGGTAACCGGTGCCGGTGGCGCGGGCGTGGGCAACATCGTGGTCAACGCCGCTATCGCCAAGACCGCGGGCGACTACGCCCGGTTGACGCTGAGGGCGCACAACGACGTCACCGTCAACGCGCCCATCACCAGCACTTCGGGCGCGCTCGACCTCGACCTGAAGAACAATTTTTTCGGCGGCGCCAGCGAGGGCGGCCACGTGGCCACAGTCAACGCCAATGTGAACCTGAATGGTGGTCGCCTCGACGTCTCGCAAGGCGAGGCCCTGGGCAACGGCACGCTGAACATCACCGGCGGCACCACGACGCTGGGCGCGGGTTCGTCCATCAACGCCGCGTCGGTGAATGTGCAAACGGGTGGCCGCGTGTCGATCGATTCCGAGCAGACGCTCAAGGGCCCCTGGAACAATGCCGGTCAGATTGACATCGTGAACAACGGCTCAATCAACCTGGTCAATCCGATGGAGCCGGCCACGAGCCTCACGAACACCGGCCGCATCACCCTGTCGGGCAGCAACGGTTTCGCATTGACCGGCGCCACCGATGGGGGGAGCCTGATCAACAACGGCGACATCGTCAAAACGTCGACCGGCGCCCAGCAGATCACGGGGTTGACCAACGGCCCGACAGGCCGCCTCATCGTCGACGCCGGCAAGCTCACTCTTGACCAAAGCACCCTGGGTGGCCACGCCACCGTGGCGCCGTCCTCCACGCTGGTGCTGAGCGACTCGAATGTGGCCGGCGGTGTCGACATCATTGGCGCGGGCGCCATGGTGTGGTCGGGCAACGTGACCCTGCTGGGCGACGTGACGCTGGGCGCGACCGCGCCGACGTTGAGCGACGACCCCGATCGCTTTTTCACGTTCATCCGGGGCTCGGGCTACAAGCTCACGACGTACGGCCTGGTGAACGTCGTCAAGAACCTGGTGCTCGACAGTGGCGCGACCTGGGAAAACTTTGGCACGGTCAACGTCGGCCCAGCTTCGCCAAGCGTGCTGGCCTTCAATCTGAGCGCGGTCTTCAACAACAAGTCGGGCGGCGTCGTGGACGTGCGGGACGGCTCGCGCCTCGAGCTCGCAACCACGACGGTGATCAACAACGAAGCCGGCGCGCTGCTGAAAGTCGACTCTACCGGCACCAGTGCGTTCAGCGGTGGAAACCAAGGCCAGTTGCTCAACGCGGGCACGCTCATCAAGACCGGCAGCGGCACGACGCCGGCGCCGCTCACGAACCTCGCCGGCGGCGTGCTGAAGATCGAAGGCGGCTCTTTCGGCGTCGCGTTCACTCAAGCCAACGCCAACGCCGGCACCGTCGAGATCGCCTCGAGCGCGACGCTGCTCAGCACAAATGGCGTGGACCTCTACAACGCAGGAACGATCCGCGGCACCGGCACGATCAACATCAACGACGAAGGCGGCAAGCTGGTCAACAACGGCGTCGTTGCGCCTGGCGGTTCCGACCAGATCGGCACGCTGACCCTCAACGGCCAATACACGCAGGGTCCGATGGGTGCGTTGAACATCCGCCTGGCCGACGCCACGTCCGATCAATTCAATGTGAACGGTGCTGTGCAACTCGCGGGCGCGGTGAATGTCTCGACCCTGCGTGGCGGCATGCCGACCAACGGCGCTGTGGCCGACTTCCTGGTCGCCAGCTCAGGCCGCACCGGCACGTTTTCGCAAGTCAACACGATACCGGTAGTCACCCCGGAGACGACCGGCACGCTGTCGGTGATCTACCCCGCATCCGGAAGTACGGTGGCGCAGGTGAAGGCGACGACAGCACCGACAACGCCGGTGGTCACAACGCCGGTGGTCACGACACCTGTGACGCCAGTTGTTGAACAGCCGGTCAGCATCTGTTCGATCGCGCCTGATTCGGCGCTCTGCATCGTGCTGTCGCCGCCGTCGCCGTCAAAGCCGGTCGTGCCGGTCCTGCAGGTCATGAACGAGGTGATCAGGACCGTCGCATCGAACGCTTACGCCAACCTCGAGCCACAAACCGCCCAGGGCATTTCCACAAGCGTCGCCCAGGAAGTTGCAGCCGCAAACGACAAAACCGGCACGAAAAACGAGCCCGTCAAAAAGATGTACTGCAACTGAAGCCCTATGAAAAACACCGCCAAATTTTTCGCTGCGCGCTTGACAGCCATGTCTATCCTGGCCGCGGTCTGCTCGCAAGCGAGCATGGCCCAACCGTCCCAAGCCCAGTCCGTTCAAACCGCCGACAGCGCGCCGATCGTCGCCAGCATCACCACGCTGTCCGGTCTGGTGGTCGCGCGCGGCTCCCAGGGCTCGACCAAGATGCTGGCCGTTGGCTCGACGGTGCGCGAGGGCGACACCCTCACGACGGAATCCAAGGGGTACGCGCTGGTGAAGTTCACCGACGGCGCCGAGATCCTGATGAAGCCGGACACCGTGATCTCGCTCAACCGCTTCGCCTACGACCCGGCGCAGCCGCAGCTGGACCGCTCGATCGTCGAACTGGTGCAGGGCGGCTTTATCAGCACGCCAGGGGCACTGGGCAAACGCAGCCCCGGCTCGACGGTGATCAAAACTTCCAAGGGCGACCTGCAAGGCGCCGGAACCCTCAACCTGATCCTGCAGCCATGAAAAAATCTCTCATCCTGATGGCACTGCTGTCGACCTTGGGTGCCGCTGCGCCGGCCATGGCCACTACGTTCGTAGGCCAGTACGCGCCACCCACGGCCACAGGCAGAACTACGGCTCCGTCACCAGCAGCGACGGGCGCTGCCATTCTTACGCCCGGTCTTTATCTCCAAGTGTTGGACGGACTCATCCATGTGACGAACCCTGCCGGTTCGCAGTCATTTTCCGCAGGGCAGTTCGGCTACACATCGAGCTTCCAGCAACCACCAGTCGTTCTCCCCCGCAATCCCGGCATGCAGTTCACGCCGCCACCGGCGTTCAATAGTTCTACGGGGCCCTCGACCCCCGCCGCTGTAAGAAGCAGCAGTGTCGATTGCGAAGTCCGTTGAATTTGAGCGGGCTCGCGCCGCGTCGCATAACCTTCATAAAACGATTCAATGGTTCAACTATCATTGAATAATGAATTCTGAAGCCGTTGTTCGCTCTCTTGCCGCCTTGGCCCAACCCGTGCGGTTGCAAGTTTTCCGTTGCCTGGTCGTCGCTGGTCCCGGAGGATTGACGCCGGGGGCGCTCGTAGAGGCCATCGGAGTTCCGGCAACCGGCCTGTCGTTTCACCTCAAGGAGCTGACGCATGCCGGGCTGGTTTCCCAAGAACGTCAGGGCCGCAACCTGATCTACCGCGCGGCCTTCGATCAGATGAGCGCACTGCTCGGCTACCTGACCGATAACTGCTGTAAAGGCGAACCCTGCCTTCCATCGAGCACGGCTGTCTGCGCATGCTGACAGCGGTTCTTCTGTTCGTTTGCACTCTCACCCTGGTCATCTGGCAGCCGAGGGGCTTGGGCATTGGTTGGAGCGCTTCGCTCGGGGCTGTGATCGCCCTGGTTCTGGGTGTTGTTCACCTCAACGACATCGCCGTCGTATGGAGCATCGTCTGGAACGCCACCGCCACCTTCGTGGCTGTGATCATCATCAGCCTGCTACTCGACGAAGCCGGCTTCTTCGAATGGGCGGCGTTGCACGTCGCGCGCTGGGGAGGCGGCCGAGGGCGCCTTCTCTTCGCCTTGATCGTCTTGCTCGGCGCGGCGGTGTCGGCACTGTTCGCCAACGACGGCGCCGCGCTGATCCTGACGCCGATCGTCATGGCCATGCTCATCGCCCTCGGCTTCACGCCGGCCGCGACGCTTGCCTTCGTGATGGCCGCAGGCTTCATCGCCGACACCGCCAGCCTGCCGCTGATCGTCTCGAACTTGGTGAACATCGTCTCGGCCGATTTCTTCAAGATCGGCTTTGACGAATACGCTGCGGTGATGGTCCCGGTCAACGTGGCCTCGGTGCTGGCCAGCCTGGTCGTGCTGCTGCTGTACTTCCGCGGTGACATCCCCGCGACCTACGACGTGGTGCAGCTCAAGACGCCCTCCGCCGCGATCAAGGACCGGGCAACTATCGGCGCTGGCTGGGTCGTGCTCGTCCTCCTGCTGGTCGGGTTTTTTGCCCTGGAGCCGCTGGGTGTGCCGGTGAGCGCAGTCGCCTCCGTCGCTGCTGCGCTGCTGCTTGCCGTGGCTGCGCGCGGTCACGTGATCAGCACGCGCAAAGTCCTGCGCAACGCGCCCTGGCAGATCGTGGTCTTCTCGCTGGGCATGTACCTGGTGGTCTACGGCCTGCGCAACGCGGGCCTGACCGACCGCATCGCCGGCCTGCTGAACATCTTTGGGCAAGGCGGCATCTGGGGCGCGGCAATCGGCACCGGCTTCCTCACGGCGCTGCTGTCCTCGGTGATGAACAACATGCCAACCGTGCTGATTGGTGCCCTGTCGATCGAGGCCTCCACCGCTACCGGGGTGGTGAAAGAAGCCATGGTCTATGCCAACGTCATCGGCTGCGACCTCGGCCCGAAGATCACGCCCATCGGCAGCCTGGCGACGCTGCTCTGGTTGCATGTGCTGGCCAAGAAGGGGACGACCCTCTCCTGGGGCTACTACTTCAAGGTCGGCCTCGTGCTGACCGTGCCGGTGCTCTTTGTGACTTTGGCCGCACTCGCTCTGCGCCTGAGCTGAGCAATGCGCCCATCTTTTGCTCCCGACCCAATGATTCACATCACGATCTATCACAACCCCGATTGCGGTACTTCCCGCAACGTGCTCGCGCTCATCCGCAACTCCGGCGAGGAGCCAGAGGTGATCGAGTACCTCACGAATCCACCTGATCGAGCGACGCTTGATCAATTGTTGGCGGCGATGGACATGCCAGTGCGCGACGTGCTGCGGCAGGAGGGCACGCCCTACGACGACCTCGGCCTGGGTGATTCGAAGTGGACTGATGCGCAGCTCGTCGGCTTCATGCTGCAGCACCCGATCCTTATCAACCGTCCCATCGTGGTCACGCCACTCGGCACCCGGCTGTGCCGTCCTTCGGAAGCGGTGCTCGCCATCCTGCCGCAGCCGCAGCAGGCAGCGTTTGCCAAGGAAGACGGCGCCGCGGTGATCGACGCGAAGGGGCAGCGTGTCGACAAGCCATGACCTCCCGAACATCGATGCCGATTTTTTCCACAGAGCAGATCTGCAGCAGCTGCATCCGACCGAGCGCTCCACGCACGCACCGCGCATCCTTCTGCTCTACGGATCGCTGCGCGAGCGCTCCTACAGCCGGCTGCTGACCGAGGAAGCTGCACGTTTGCTGCGGGCCCTCGGCGCGGAAGCACGCATCTTCGACCCGCGGGGCTTGCCAATGCCGGACGACGCGCCAGAAGACCATCCGAAGGTGCAGGAGCTGCGCGACCTGGCGCAATGGTCCGAAGGCATGGTTTGGACCTCGCCCGAGCGACACGGTGCCATGACCGGCATCATGAAAGCACAGATCGACTGGATTCCTCTGGCCATCGGCGCGGTCCGGCCCACGCAAGGCAAGACGCTCGCGGTGATGGAGGTATCGGGCGGATCACAGTCCTTCAATGCCGTCAACCAGCTGCGGGTGCTAGGGCGCTGGATGCGCATGGTCACCATCCCGAACCAGTCGTCAGTCGCGAAGGCGTTCATGGAGTTTGACGATGCGGGCCGCATGAAGCCCTCTTCGTACTACGAGCGAGTCGTCGACGTAATGGAAGAATTGGTGAAGTTCACCTTGCTCACGCGCGACTCGGCTGCCTATCTGGTGGACCGCTACAGCGAACGAAGGGAGAGCGCCGAGCAACTTTCCAAGCGGGTCAACCAGCGATCGATCTGATGCCTCTGTCCAGCGGCTCTTCCGTCGCTGTTGCTTGCTCAGCTAAACACCATATGCCACCGTGGAGCGATCCCGGCCCTTGATGACGGCGAGGAACACAGCTTGCGCAAGCGGCGATGGCAGACGCCTCGAAGAAGCGTCAACGCCCTGCCCCGCTCCCACCCGTCTGCGAATACAACGCCGGCCGTGGCAACCAGACCTCGATCGTCCCCGGCGCGCCATTCAGCCGACTCGGCAACGCTGCCACGCGCCACTTGCCCAACCGCGGCTTGGCGGTTTGCGCCAACGCATCGGCACACGCGCGCAGACTGGCGTCGTGATACAGGATGGTCGGGACAGGATGGCCTTCGG